>CALGQU010000189.1 GCA_937959125.1 uncultured Croceitalea sp. | reverse complement strand
GACGAATACAACAAGATCAACGATATGTTCGGCTTGCCCGAGGTATATGAAGATGCGGATAAGATGCAGAAACTCATGGACAAGCAAGCGGCCTTACAAGATAAGATCGATGCCTCCAACGCTTGGGAACTGGACACCAAGTTAGAGATTGCCATGGATGCCTTGCGCACCCCGGATTCCGATAAGAAGATCGGAGTATTGTCCGGCGGTGAAAAAAGAAGGGTGGCGCTTTGTAGACTTTTACTTCAAGAGCCTGAAGTCCTTTTATTGGATGAGCCTACTAACCATTTGGATGCGGAATCCGTACACTGGTTGGAACATCATTTAGCCCAGTACAAAGGAACCGTAATTGCCGTAACACACGATCGTTATTTTTTGGATAACGTTGCCGGTTGGATTTTGGAGTTGGATAGGGGAGAAGGAATCCCTTGGAAAGGAAACTATTCCGGTTGGTTGGATCAAAAATCCAAGCGCTTGGCACAAGAAAGCAAGCAAGCCTCCAAACGCCAGAAAACCTTGGAACGGGAGTTGGAATGGGTAAGACAAGGTGCCAAAGGCAGACAGACCAAACAAAAGGCCCGCTTGAACAACTATGACAAGTTGATGAACCAAGACCAAAAACAGCTAGAGGAAAAGTTGGAAATATATATTCCCAATGGGCCGCGCTTGGGCACCAATGTCATTGAGGCAAAAGGCGTCAGCAAAGCCTACGGGGACAAGCTGCTTTATGAAGATTTGAATTTTAACCTACCGCAGGCAGGTATTGTAGGTATCATTGGACCTAATGGAGCGGGTAAGACCACCATTTTTAGGATGATTATGGGAGAGGAGAGTCCGGATAAAGGCGAATTTGCAGTTGGGGATACCGCAAAATTGGCCTATGTGGACCAAAGCCATTCCAATATTGACCCCTCAAAATCCATTTGGGAAAATTTTAGTGATGGACAAGAGCTGGTCATGATGGGTGGCAAACAAGTCAATTCTAGGGCCTATTTAAGCCGATTCAATTTTTCCGGTAGTGAACAGAACAAAAAAGTAGATATGCTTTCCGGTGGGGAACGTAACCGCTTGCATTTGGCCATGACCTTAAAAGAAGAGGGTAATGTGCTACTTTTGGACGAACCTACCAACGATTTGGATGTGAATACCTTAAGGGCGCTGGAAGAAGGGTTGGAGAACTTTGCCGGTTGTGCGGTGATCATCTCCCACGATAGATGGTTTTTGGACCGTATCTGTACCCATATCCTAGCTTTTGAAGGCGATTCCCAAGTATATTTCTTTGAAGGTTCTTTTTCCGATTATGAAGAGAACAAAAAGAAGCGTCTTGGAACGGATATTATGCCAAAAAGAATCAAGTATAAAAAATTGATTCGCTAAGCTAGTAGTCTTCCGTAGGGTACCAATCCAATTGAACAACTTCAATATCAGGATTCTTCCCGTTTACAAGGGCTTTAAACTTGGAGACATCACTCACGTTGGGTCTTCCCCTATAGTGGTACGGATACACTTGCTTGGGTTGGAATTCCAATACGGCATCCGCTGCGCGGTCTTCCGTCATGGTATACGGGAGGTTCATACAAACAAACGCCTTGTCAATATCCTTTAAGGCGCGCATCTCGGGAATATCTTCCGTATCCCCGGAAAAATAGATGCGCTTCCCACTCATATTCAGCACGTACCCATTACCACGCCCTTTTTTATGGAAGCTTAGGGCTTCCTCCCTAAGGTTATACATGGGAATAGCTTCTACTTTGATTCCATACCGCTCCTTGGAATCCCCATTATCCAATACATCAATTTGCGGGGTAAAGGATTCCGGCATTTTGTCCGCAACGGCTTGCGGCATCATTATTTTGGCTTTTTCAGTATTCAGTTGTTCCAAGGTTTCTAAACTAAAATGGTCTCCATGGATATCCGTAATCAAGATAAGGTCAGGCAATTTTTGTCCCTCAAAAGCCTTTTTTCCGCCTACGGGATCTATATAAATGGTAATATCGTTCCAATCTAAAATCGCGGTAGCGTGTGCTATGGGAATGATTTTTAATGCTATAGTATCAGTATTGGTTTCAACAACAGCCTCTTTTTTTTCACTGGTTTGTCCTTTACAACTTAAAATGAAGAGCATTAAAAGAAGGGTAAACAGCTTGGACGTGTTCATTTTTTTAAAAATTTAACATTCACTTAAAGGTACGCCAACGCTAGGGTCAGAAAAAAAAAATTAACATTTTTGATGCACAAAACATCTAAAACAAATCCTAGCCCGTACATAACACTGAAACTAGCCGAAAGGCACTTTTAGAAAACGATAAGTATTTAAATTGAATATTATGACAGACACGAAGAACAACAACAGTTTAAAGGTAATTGCGGGTCTATTGGGGGTTATCCTTTTAGGAACCATCATCTATACCGTAAGCCTGTATCAGGACAAGAAGAAAACGACCAATGCGCTAACGCAGGAAAAAGAGTTGGTAGTTGAAGATTTAAACAGCTTAAAATCAGAATACGACAAAGCTATTTTGGAAAGCAACGCTACAAATGAAGAATTGGTAGCCGCGCGTGATAATATTGCAAGATACATTGATTCCGTACAAACAATGAAAGCGGATATCGCTTCCTTATCCAGATACAGAAGACAAGTAAGTGTTTTAAAAGCAGAGCGCGAGGAGTTGTTAAAGCAGGTAGATTCCTTAACACAATCCAACACTATGTTGGCTATGGAGCGCGACAGTACTTTTGTAGAGTTGGAAAAGCAAACTGTTTTCAACGATTCTTTGGTGGTACAGAACACCCAATTGGCCGATGCGGTTGAAAGAGGTTCCGCACTTAACCTTTCTAAGTTTAACATCGATGCCGTTAAGGAAAGAAACAGTGGTAAATTGGTTTCTACCTCTAGAGCCAGGGCTACGGACAAATTTAAGGTTTGTTTTACGGTGGCGGACAATGTGATTGCAGATGCGGGAGACAGGGAATTTTTTATTGAAGTTCTTGACCCACAAGGAAACACTTTAGGTGAAAGTTTTTCTAAATCTACGGATGCAGGTTCGTCCATAACTTACAGCAAAGGAACCAGTTTTTACTATGAGAACAGTTCTTTGGATGTTTGTGACTATATCAACAAACCAGCTGGGGATTTCCAAAAAGGAAATTACATGGTCAATGTATATGACGATGGATTAAAACTTTTAGGAACATCTAAGTTTACATTGAAATAAAAGAATACACTATCCACTATCATAACGAAAAAGGGCAATCCATTTGGATTGCCCTTTTTTAATTCATTCTCGGCTACAGGTCTTTCTCTAAATTAAATCCCCATGGCTTTTGTCCTAAGGTAATTTATCTTATCGTATTGAAAAAAAGTCTCTATTTAAGACTACCGACCATATCTTTCGGTTTTACCCAAGCATCATATTCTTCCGCGGTAACATATCCCAGATTAATAGCTTCTTCCTTTAGGGTAGTTCCATTTTTATGTGCGGTATTCGCAATCTCTGCAGCTTTGTAGTACCCAATTTTAGTGTTTAAGGCTGTTACTAACATCAAGGAATTGTTCAAAAGTGTAGTAATGGTTTCATGGTTGGGCAAAATTCCGGATGCACAATTTTCATCAAAACTACTACAGGCATCCCCAAGCAATTGCGCGGACTGCAAGATATTGGCGGCCATCATGGGTTTAAATACGTTGAGCTCGTAATGCCCTTGGGTTCCACCAACGGAAATGGCCACATCGTTCCCAATAACTTGGGCGCAGACCATTGTTAACGCTTCGCATTGTGTTGGATTTACCTTACCTGGCATAATAGAGCTACCCGGTTCGTTTGCAGGAATGATGATTTCGCCAATTCCCGATCTTGGCCCAGAAGCCATCATACGAATATCATTGGCAATTTTATTTAGGGAAACGGCCAATTGCTTTAAAGCACCGTGGCTCTCCACTATGGCGTCATGCGCTGCTAGGGCCTCAAACTTATTCTTGGCGGTAACAAAAGGCAAACCCGTGAACTCGGCAATAAACTTGGCGACCAATACGTCATACCCTTTTGGGGTATTAAGACCGGTGCCTACTGCGGTACCACCAAGGGCAAGTTCCCCCAAATGGGATAGGGTATTTCTCACTGCGGAAAGACCATAATTCAATTGCGCCACATAACCGGAAAACTCCTGCCCAAGCGTAAGAGGTGTGGCATCCATTAAATGGGTACGGCCAATTTTGACCACATCCTTAAATTCTTCCGATTTTTTTTGTAGTGTATCCCGTAAGCGTTCTACTCCGGGTATCGTAACGTCCACAATCTTTTTATATGCAGCAATATGCATCCCGGTGGGAAAAGTATCATTGGAAGATTGCGATTTATTCACATCGTCATTAGGTTGGATGGTCTTATCGCCTTCCCCTATTCTTTTTCCGGCAATCTCATGGGCCCTATTGGCAATAACTTCATTTACGTTCATATTACTTTGGGTGCCGGAACCTGTTTGCCAAACAACCAAGGGAAATTGATCATCATGTTTTCCATCCAGTATCTCGTCACATACCGTGGCGATCAAATCACGTTTCTCTGTGCTAAGGACCCCTAAGTCCGCATTGGTATAAGCGGCCGCCTTTTTTAGATAAGCAAAACCATAAACGACCTCTAAAGGCATAGAACCGGCAGGGCCAATTTTAAAATTATTTCTTGAACGCTCGGTTTGTGCTCCCCAATATTTGTCGGCAGGTACTTTTACCTCGCCCATGGTATCCTTTTCTATTCTATATTCCATTGCGGTTTAAATTTGATTGCAAAGGTAAAGTTTACGCTATTTATGGGTGATAAAATTCCCTAGTTTATAAAAATTTTAAAATTGCACTTGCAACTTTAACGGTTTTCACGGTATCTTTGTGCTATAAATAAGTTTTCATGGTAGAATTTGATCAGTACCTCGGATTTTTGGCATTCTTAACCATCCTTACCATAGGGTTTTGGCTGATGATTTTTTTATTGACTTTTGTGGTGCCGTATTGGTTGGGAGGAAACTTATTGGAAATGTGGAAAGAACGTCGCGAAGCTAAAAAAGCTGCGAGAAACGAATAATATAAAAGAGCCTTTTGGCTCTTTTTTTAGTACCGCCAAAGGGTATACTATCCAATGGCCTTTCTGACAGGCGGGCTTGCCTTAAAATTAAAATCTCGTTCCCTGCAATTACATCCCAGGCGTGCCTCCCTAGGCAGTTTATGCTCCAAACTCTTCTCCACCGCTACCATCATCGCGATTGCCGCTACGAGATCGGGTCTTCTTTTGGTTGAAGCGATAGGTAAAGGATAAATTGAAGCTACGTACCCTAAATTGAAATTCACTATCAGATACAAAGAATGGTGTTCGGGTTTCACTTACCCTTCTTTGACTATTGAAAACATCACTTACATTAAATGCCAAAGAGGCTTTATCTTTAAAAAGGTCTTTGCTAAAGGCAAGACTTAAGGAGAAAATCCCTTGATTTCTTGTTTGGGCAGTTTCCGTTGGCCCTCTATAAAATAAGCGGGTTTGCCAGTCAATTTTAGAGGGTAATGTTATCTTATTATTCAGTCGAATGAACCAACTTAAGTTTTCCGCATCAAAGTTTTGACCGTTAAAATCGCCGCGGGTCACTAATTGGAATAAATTAATGTTTCCGTTGACGTTCCATTTTTTGGAACCCCTGTAATTGGTGGTCACCTCAAAGCCGTAACGGTCGTTGCTAGCTAGGTTTGCCGGTGTCCTTCGTAAAATACTTACTTGCTCCCCATCAAAAAAAGTATCCTCACCCGTGTCTTCGGTAATAAAGGTAATAACATCCGTAGCCCTTTGGTAATAGATGGAACCGTTTAGGGTCAGTTTTTTAAATCGTTTTAAATACCCCAATTCCAGTTGGTTGGAAAAAGAAGGGGTAAGATTAGGATTTCCTTGAAATAGGTTGGTAGGGCTGGATCGGGACGCAAATGGGTTCAAAAATCGGGAACGGGGCCTTCTTATCCTTCTGTTGAATCCCAATTGAAAGCTTTCCTTTTCATCCAATTCGAAATTTAGGTTGAAGGTAGGGAAGAGCCCATCAAAATTATTCCTATTAAAATCATTGCTTTCTAGCTGATTGATAATAAGACGTGTAGCTTCATAACGCAGCCCGGAGAGTAAAGAGAACTTGCCAAAAGTGTCGCCATATTGCACATAAAAGGCATTAATGGTTTCCTTATAATCTAAAACATTACTGGGATTACTTACCCCCAATTCCTCTTGGGTAGGACTGATAAAATCAACATCAAAATCTGTAATCAACCTATTAAAATCCCCGCGATACCCTAATTCCAATTGCTGGTCGTTACCAAAGGGCATCACATAATCCGTTTGCAGGAAAATTCGTTCTTGGTCTTCCGCAGTCCGTACCGCTTCACTATCAAAACCGTTTTGTATGATCAAGGATTCCTCTACCTCATCACTGGCCTCAAATTGAAAGGCCGCCGTTAGTTTATGTTCGGAATCTCCATTGAACTGCTTATCAAAATTAAAGGCATATTGAAATGTTTGGTCCGTTTCCCGCTCTGGATCAAACCGAAAACCACTACTGGTTGTGCCATTTATATCCGTCTGACTAAAATTGTTGGTCGTTTCACTGGTGTTATCAGAATCCCTAATAAAAACCGATTGGGTGAGCGATGCGGTTTTGTTAATGTACCATTCCACACCAAAATTCGCGTTCAACCCTTTTCGTATCCTATCAAAATCCCGTTCTTCGCGAATGCCATTGGTGAATTCACCATTGGCATCAAAAAAGGAAGTAGCGTTCAAGGAATTGCCCGGTCTTGTCCTATAATTGTATCCGGTATTGGTGAAAATATTAAAAGCTCCCGTTCTAAAATTCAGGTTGCCATTGATACCGGCACTTTCTGGATACCCCAGATTGGCGGTAAGTGCGCCGTTCAACCCTTGCAGTTTACTCCTTCTAAGAATGATATTGATGATACCGCCGGAGCCTTCGGCATCATAGCGCGCGGAGGGGGAGGTGATGACCTCTACTTTTTCAATGGATTCTGCAGGAAGCTGCCGCAGTGCCTCCGTACTATTAAGTCCTGTAATGGCGGATGGTTTTCCATTGATAAGGATGCGTACGTCATCATTTCCCCGTAATTGTACATTGCCTTCCACATCAACAGAAACAGAAGGGACATTGTCCAAAACATCACTTACGGTACCACCGGCAACGGTCAAATCCTTACCTACATTGTAAATACGCTTGTCCAAACGCAATTCTACCGTAGTGCGTTCCGCAACTACCTCCACCTCATCCAACTGGGAAACGTCCAAGGCTAAGGAAATAGTGCCTAAGTCCGTATCCGTACGTAAGTTTTGTTCGTCTTTTTTAAAGGTGGTGTAAGAGATATATTCTACTGAAATATTGTAGGTGCCCGGGGATGTAGTTACTGAGAATTTCCCTTGTTCATTGCTAATGCCACCGTTTACATTACTGGGGTCCTTTACGTTTTGCAACACCAAGGTAGCATATTCCAAGGGTTGCCCGGTATATTTATCAAGTACTGTTCCTGTTACCGTTATCGATTTGGTTTTTTGTGGTCTTTGTGCCGTCATCATTGAGGTTACACATAGTACCAACACTAAGAACAGTTTTTGCATATTATTCTTTGGACTTCTTTTTTTTCTTTTTCTTCTTTCTTTTTCCCTGAAAGCGATTTTTTTCGAGTTCCAAATAGGCTTCGAATTTTTCTTCGGGAAGGCCTGCCTTCAATTCTTCATGTTGCAGTTTGGCCAATTTTTCAAACTCTTCCTTCATCTTCTTGGGTTCCAGTTTTAAAATTTGGAGTTCCAAGCGTTTTTGGACATATTTTACCAAAACCGATCTAGTAACAGCTTCTTCAAAGGGATCCAGACCCAGTTGTTTTGTTATTTTCGGCATTTGTTCGTCTACCAATTGGTCGGCATTTTTGGCTTCTGGTTCTTGGGGTGGGGTTTGCGCTTGAGGGATTCCTGACCCTCCTTGTCTACCAAAGCGACCACCGTTTCTATATTGGGCAGAGGCCGTTATCACGGAAAAAAGCATCACGAACACAAATAAAAAAGCTGGTTTTTTCATCATTTTAGGTTTTTCAAAAGTAACCGAAGCAATAACCATGCCCGGTTAATAGTTTGTTAAATGGTTGGTTTGGTTAAACAAAACTTAATCTTTCTTTTGGCCCATCATCATTAAAAAGGCTTTTAAAAAGCTGTTGATGTCGCCATCCATTACGGCATCTACATTTCCTGTTTCCTTCGCAGTACGTACATCCTTGACCAATTTATAAGGATGCATCACATAATTACGAATTTGGGATCCCCACTCAATTTTCATTTTGGAAGATTCGATTTCCTGTCGCGCCTCCTGTTTTTTGCGGAGTTCAATTTCGTACAATTGTGACTTCAACATTTTCATGGCCGTTGCCCTATTGTCATGCTGTGAGCGGGAGTCCGAACATGAAATCTGGATTCCTGTAGGTTTATGCACCAATTGGACTTTGGTCTCTACCTTGTTGACGTTTTGCCCTCCGGCACCACTGGAGCGTGCTGTAGTAATTTCAATATCCGCCGGGTTGATTTCGATTTCTATGGTATCATCGGCCAGCGGGTAGACATACACGGACGCAAAGGAAGTATGCCTTTTGGCATTACTGTCAAAAGGGGAAATGCGCACCAAACGATGCACCCCGTTTTCGCCCTTTAACCAGCCAAAGGCATAGTCCCCATCAATTTCCAAGGTAACCGTCTTGATTCCTGCGACATCGCCTTCTTGATAGTTGAGTTCCTTGACTTTATATCCATTTTTCTCGCTCCACATCAGGTACATGCGCATGAGCATCGCTGCCCAATCGCAGCTTTCAGTGCCACCGGCACCCGCGGTTATCTGTAAAACCGCAGGGAGTTCGTCCCCTTCATCGGAAAGCATATTTTTAAACTCAAGGCTTTCGATGAGCTCTAGACCAGTCTCGTACTTCTTGGTCACCTCATCTTCTTCCACTTCGCCCATTTCTTGGAACTCCAACAGCACTTCCAAGTCGTTGACCAGAGTTTGGGCCGTGTTGAAGTCGTGTACCCACTTTTTTTTGGATTTGATGGATTTCATCTGTTTTTGGGCTTCCTGCGGATTGTCCCAAAAACCTGGTTCCAGTGTTTTTTCCTCTTCGTTCTCTATCTCAATAAGTTTGGCATCAATGTCAAAGATACCTCCTTAACGCTCCAAGGCGCTCAATAAGACCCTTGTGTAGATCTGTGGAAACCATATAAAGTATTTGTAGCAAAAATAAGCTTTACCGCTTGTTGTACAATCTATTTTATCTAAATTTAAAAACCAATTTTCACAACTATGAAAACCACCTTACTTTCCCTTGTTTTGTTCCTTTTTGGAAATGTTTTGGGACATTCCCAGACCTTTGAAAAAACTAAAGATGCCAAGAAATTTGAAGGACTTTTTGATTTCTTTTATCATCCGGAAGAAGATAGGCTGTATCTACAGGTGGATAATTTGGAACAGGATTTTCTATATGTGTATTCCTTAAGTAGCGGTATTGGCAGTAATGATATTGGTTTGGATCGAGGGCAGCTAGGGAACGAGCAGGTGGTGTTTTTTAGAAAGGCGGGGAATAAACTGTTATTGATACAACCCAATTTAAAGTTTAGGGCCCTTACGGAAAACACCTTGGAAAAGAAGTCCGTGGAACAGGCGTTTGCAAAGTCCGTACTGCATGGATTTCCTATTGTGGCCGAAGATAAGGGAAGTTATCTGGTAGATATGACATCGTTTTTAATGCGTGATGCGCATGGCGTTGCCCATAGGTTAAAAAATGCAAAGCAGGGAAGCTTTAGTTTGGACGAAACAAAAAGTGCTTTTGCTTTTGATAGGACCAAGGCTTTCCCGAAAAATGTGGAATTTGATGTAACCCTTACCTTTGGGGGTACCCCAAAAGGGGATTACATTCGTTCCGTGGTACCCAACCCAAGTTTGGTGACCGTTGCCCAACACCATTCGTTCATTGCCCTACCGGACAACGGCTATGAAAAACGGGAATTTGACCCACGCTGTGGATCGTATCCGCTTTCCTATTATGATTATGCGACTCCCGTGGAAGAGCCCATAGTAAAGCGTTTTGTTACCCGCCACCGTTTGAAAAAGAAAGATTCCAAAACTGCGGTGAGCGAAGCGGTAGAACCTATTATCTATTACTTGGATAATGGTACGCCAGAGCCAGTACGTTCTGCCTTATTGGACGGTGGACGGTGGTGGAACCAAGCCTTTGAAGCCATAGGGTATAAGGATGCCTTTCAACTTAAGATATTACCAGATGATGCGGATCCCATGGATGTGCGCTATAACGTGATCCAGTGGGTACACCGTTCTACTAGGGGGTGGAGTTACGGAAGTAGTATTACGGACCCAAGGACCGGGGAAATTATGAAAGGGCATGTGAGTTTAGGTAGCCTTAGGATACGTCAAGATTTTTTAATTGCCCAAGCCTTGATGAACAAGCCTTTTGCAGAACGTGATGATAACCATCAAGAGATGTTGGAACTTGCCTTGGCGCGGATCAGACAATTATCGGCCCATGAAATAGGGCATACGTTGGGCTTTGCCCATAATTTTGCCGCCAGTACCAATGGTAGGGCATCCGTGATGGATTATCCGCATCCACAATTTGGCCTTGAAAATGGCACCATTGATTTCAGCAACGCCTATGCTACAGGAATTGGGGAATGGGATAAGGTGACCGTGGCGTATTCCTATACTGATTTTCCAGCAGGAGAAAACACCACCCTAGGTTTACAGGCCATTCTTAAAAAAGCGCAGGACAACGGACTTAGGTACATTTCCGATCAAGATGCGAGACCTACGGGCGGGGCACACGCCTTAGGGCATCTGTGGGACAACGGTAAAAATGCCAGTGCGGAATTGGATAAGGTTTTAAAAATACGGGAAATAGCTATGGCTAATTTTTCTGAAGATAACATCCGCTCTGGGGAACCCTATTCCGTTTTGGAAGATGTTTTTGTACCCTTGTATTTCTTTCATAGATATCAAACAGAGGCCGTTGCCAAACTTGTGGGCGGACTGGATTACAATTACAAAATTAAAGGGGACGGACAACAAAGTGTGGTTCCGCTTGCAAAAGCTACCCAGAAGCAAGCTTTAAAAGCGCTCTTAACAACTTTGGAACCAGCAGTTCTGGCCGTTCCAGAGGAAAAGTTACACTTGTTTCCTCCAAGAAGTATCGGTTACGGAAGATCCCGCGAATCATTTAAAAGTAAAACCGGGGTTGCGTTTGACCCTTTTGGAGCAGCGGAGACTGCCGCCGGCGTTTCCTTGGGATTGTTGTTCCATCCGCAACGTGCAAATAGACTGGTGCAACAATACGCTTTGGACGACAAACAACTGTCCTTAAAAAGTGTTGTTGAAGAAGTTATCAATGCCACAATTAAGCAAAAAACGGAGAAAGGATATTACGGTGAAATCCAGAAACTGGTCAATTGGCAGGTACTGCAACAATTAATGCATGTGGCCAGCGATGGACAAAGCTATCCGCAGGTTACGGAAACCATTTTATTTGAGCTGATGCGCCTTAGAACTTTCCTAGGCGATAAAGCTACGGACCCCACTGCCATCCTAATGAAAAAGGAAGTTGATGGATTTGTAAACAACCCCAAAGGCTATGAAAAGAAAAGGGTGCCGTCCAAAATTCCAGATGGTTCCCCTATTGGAATGGCATGTTTTAACTAAGAAAAACGAGTACCTAACCTATGGAAATTAATCTGATAAGTGATACGGTAACCAGACCCACGCAAGGCATGCTTGATGCCATGATGCAGGCCAAGGTAGGGGATGATGTTTTTAAAAACGATCCTACCGTCAATGCCCTAGAGGCCAAAATGGCAAAACTGTTTGGTATGGAGGCTGCATTGTTTTTTCCAAGCGGTTCCATGACCAATCAAGCTGCTATAAAACTCCACACACAGCCCGGAGAGCAGCTTATTTGCGATAAATATGCCCATGTATACAATTACGAAGGGGGAGGTGTAAGCTTTAATAGCGGGGTGAGTTGTAAATTGGTGGATGGGGATCGGGGAATGATGACCGCCGCACAGGTAGAAGCATCCATAAATCCACCGGATTTTTACCACAGCCCCTTGACATCCTTGGTATGCATTGAAAATACGGCAAATAAAGGGGGAGGTGCCTGTTGGGATTTTAAAGAATTAAAAGCGATAAGGGGAGTTTGTGACGAACACGGGCTTAAGTATCATTTGGATGGTGCTAGACTATGGAATGCCTTGGTCGCCAAACAAGAAACGCCAATGCAATATGGGGAGCTGTTTGATTCTATAAGCGTATGTTTAAGTAAAGGACTGGGATGCCCCGTTGGCTCTATGTTGGTTGGTAGTGAAACCTTGATCCATGATGCGCTAAGGGTGCGTAAGATTTTAGGAGGGGGTATGCGACAGGTAGGATTTCTTGCCGCCGCAGGTATATATGCCTTGGACCACCATATCAACCGTCTTGAAGAAGATCATAAGAAAGCAAGGGAATTAGGGACCGTATTAGCGGGTCTGGATTTTATTAAAAAGGTAGAACCCATAGAGACCAACATCATCATCTTTGAGTTGGACGAATCCTTTTTAAGTGCAGAAAAATTTATGGAACGCTTGGAAGAAAAGAAAATACAGATTATAAGTATGGGGCAAGGAAAACTACGTATGGTCACCCATTTGGACTATACCGAGGAAATGCATGAAATCACCCTAGGGTGGCTTAAAGACGTTTAGGGGATATTTAGGTTTTTTCGAAAGTTTTTTATCCCATTCTCCATACCCGCTTCGGAAGTATATAAACCACTGGTTCCCAGTATTTTTCCTTCATTGTTTTTTAAGTGGAACAGAAATTTTCCATCCAAATTGGTTTTGCGCTCTACTTTTTGGGAAGTTGTTTGGGTATTCGATAATTGTTGCACGGTTTGTTCCAATTCCCCCTTTTGCTCAAACGGAATGCTCTTCAACAGTGTGTTTCCGGAACGGGAAATTACTTTGAACTGAAAACTGTTTTCCTCAATGTTTTCTACTGTGATCATACCATCTTTTTCCTAAAAATAGTTTTTTAATTTTTGTGTGTCAACCAATTGGTGTGAAATCCTTTGAAGTATTATCAGTGAATTAAGGAGACTCATTGCATTTTCTGTAAATTTTGTGACTTTTTTAAGAAGTATGTTTCTAATAAGAAAATCAGCAATTATATTGCTATACTTAAAATTTAATTAAACACTTTATCAACGATGAAAAAACTTTTACTATTAACGGCAATTTTTGCCGTCGCAACCATGAGTGCACAAGATTTGCCTCAAAATCCAGAACCTGGAAAATGTTATGTACGTTGTACTACACCAGATGTTTATGTAAATGAAACTACCACTGTAGTGGTAAAACCTGCTTACAAGGTTTTAAAAACAGTTCCTGCAACCTTTAAAACTGTTACAGAACGTGTTTTGGTCAAAGAAGAAGGCAAGAAATTAAGCGTAATCCCTGCTAAATGGGGAACGGAGTCTGTTAGCTATGTTTCTAAAGAAGGGGCGAACAGTCTTAAAATTATTCCTGCTAGTTTTAGTAACTCTTCTGAAACCATAGAAGTTAAACCTGCTTACGCGCAATGGGAACTAGGTTCTCCTGCACCAGACTGTGCTTCCGGCAATCCGGATGACTGTCGTTATTGGTGTTACAAGGGATACCCAGCAGAATTCACTACGGTAAGCACACAAAAATTGGCTGCGGATGCGTCTACTACAAAAACGGCAATTGCAGCTAAAAATGCTTCATATACCAAGCGTGTAATGCTGGAACCGGCAAAAGTAGTGGAAGAAGTAATTCCTGCAGAATACAATACGATTACTAAAACAGTTATTGACAAAGATGCTTACACGGTAGAGGAGACTGTACCAGCTGTAACTAAAACTGTTACTAAAGAAGTATTGAAAACCAAAGGAGGTCTTACTACTTGGAAAGAAGTGGAGTGTTCTTTGGTAGAATATCAAGCACTTCCTATCAACTGGAATACAGGCAGCTCTACGTTGACTGCTGATGCCAAGCGTATTATCGATACTAGGTTAATGCCTGTGCTACAGCAAAACCCAGGAGCTAAATTGGAAATCGCTTCCCATACCGATTCTAGAGGTTCTGCTTCTTCTAACCAGAGTTTGTCAGAAAGAAGGGCTAAATCTGTTGCGGATTACTTGATTGCCAATGGTGTTAACGCTAGTTTGCTAGTAGCAAACGGTTACGGAGAAAATAAATTGAAGAACAGATGCGCGGATGGTGTTTCTTGTACGGAAAGAGAGCATGCGTCCAACAGAAGAACAGAATTTAGGTTGATTAACTAAACCAATTCTTACAAGCATATAAATAAAAACTCCGATGGTGACATCGGAGTTTTTTATTGGGCACCAATAACCTAAAGGTGGTTTTAAAATGAAAATCTTGTTTCTTAAAAATGCTTAGAGGGTTTGACCCAAGGATAGGTTACAGCTATTTATTTCGTTTGATGAAATCCAGATGATAACCTACCTCACCATTCATACTGTATCCGGAATAGTCATCCAACAAAACGCCATTTGGACTGAGTACCGCCAATAATGGGAAAACCCCTTTTTTGTTGTACTTGCTTAACAAGTTTTTATTCTGCACCAATTGTTCGGCACTGATCAAATTTTTGTTCCTTGGGATGTCAACATACAAAAGCACATAATCTTCAGATGCCGTTTTAAAAGCTTCTGTTTCAAAAAGGTCTTTTTTCAACATTTTACAAGGCGGGCACCAATCGCTGCCCGTAAAATAGACCAATACATTCTTTTTTTCTTTTTTAGCCTTTTTTAGTACCATACCGTAATCGGTTTTCCAATCCACACTTGTTGGGGTAGGTTCATTGGTAAAAGGAATCAAAAAGAGAACCAGACTATAAATCAATATTTTCATAAAACTTTAAATTAGGTGTATTTTCCTATACTACTATTTAAATAACGCATCCATTCCGGGAATATTGGGCATCCCTTCTTTTGCAACGGCCCCCAACTCCGCTTCATTTACCGAAGTAGCCTTGGCGATAGCTTTATTGAGGGTGATAACCAAATAGTCTTCCAATTGCTCCTTGTCCTGTAAGAGGGAATCATCCAGCCTAATGGATTTCACTTCCCTATTGGCGGTAAGGGTAACCTGCAATAGACCATCGGAGGATTGCTCTTCCACTAACACGGTATCCAATCTTTTTTTAGTAGCTTCTACTTTGGCTTGGGTCTCTTTTAATTTTCCCATCATCCCCATAATGTCTCCAAACATACCGTTCTATTTTAAATCGTTGTTTCCTGCAAAATTAATAAAAACCTTGTGTGTAGGCCCAAATACCGTTTATTTGACCCCACAGGTACCACGGAATTACTTTCATATCAAATCAACTAAAGCGTATTTTGCCTCGCAATGGTTGGATTTAAATCTCCCTTATTGCTTAAATTGTCAAAAATTAGGCCATAAATGAAAACAACCTCCAAGTATTTACTTCTTTCTTTTGTCTGTCTTACTTTTGCAAATTCGTGTAAAGAACAAACTAAAATGAACTTACAAGGCCCTAAAGTGAC
>CALGQU010000188.1 GCA_937959125.1 uncultured Croceitalea sp. | reverse complement strand
CGGATAAAAATGCAAAACCAAAAAATGCGAAGCGTTGTTTCTGGTTTTATGCTTGCCAAGGATTCCCGCTTGGGATGCACGTAGTGAACCCCCTTTTCAATAGTATTTCCAATACTTGTTTAATTCCATCTTTAGTAACGGATAAAAATGCAAAACCAAAAAATGCGAAGCGTTGTTTCTGGTTTTATGCTTGCCAAAGTCATCAAGGTAAGCACAACTAATAGTTCACCCTATACGTAATATTCCTATTGGTTACTAACGTGCGCCTAGGAATCACAAAAGTAAAGCGACGATTGTTCTGTAGTTCCGTAACTCCCGTAAAGCGATACTCATTACTACCAATATACGTACCACCATAGGTTGGGGTCTCATCGGCGTAACTACCATCATTATCCGAGTCTACGATAAGAAAAGGGCGGTTCGCGGAAGAAAACGGGGAAACCCCGGAAAGGTCTACTTCCATGGTTACAGAACCTACGTCAACCGAATTTTTGCAAGATTGGTTTCACTAACACGCCAACTACGGCTCATCCTTCTGACCTAGGTTTGTGGTTTAGTGTAGATATGATAGTCTTGGCCTCTGGGTCCATCTTATTCCAAACTTCAAACATGACACATAAATATCAAGAGCACCAACACGTTGCGCCTTCATTAGGTTTGTTTGCTTCTCTAATGCTCTTGTTTTGGTATATCTTAAGTATCCTGTCCAGCGACTAATAAAGAAAACCTTAGAAAACGGCCCGGTTATAGCAATCGGGCTTTTTTTGTGTCCTATTTTTTCTGATGTTTACACTTTGTAATCCTATATATCGTATTGGAAGAAACCAGAATCAATAAATTTTTGAGCGAAGCAGGCTACTGTTCCAGACGGGCTGCGGACAAACTCATAGCGCAAGGCCGCGTTACCATAAATGGGGTTGTTCCGCTTATGGGAACAAAAATCAAAAAAGGGGACGTTGTAAAAGTTGATGGCGAAGCCATTTCTTCGTCCCAAGAAAAATCTGTCTATCTGGCCTTCAATAAGCCTGTCGGCATTGTTTGTACAACGGATACCCGGGTAGAAAAAGACAATATTGTAGATTATATAGGATATCACAAACGTATTTTTCCCATTGGCAGATTGGACAAACCTAGCGAAGGACTCATTTTTATGACCAATGATGGGGATATCGTAAACAAGATTTTAAGGGCAAGCAACAACCATGAAAAGGAGTATGTGGTCACCGTAAACAAACCTATCACTCCGCACTTTATAGATAAAATGGCCAATGGGGTCCCCATTTTGGATACCGTTACCCGCAAATGTAAAATAGAACAAACCGGCGACCGCCAGTTTACTATCATATTGACACAAGGTCTCAATCGGCAAATACGCCGTATGTGTGAACACCTAGGGTATCGGGTTAGAAAACTTAAGCGCATACGCATTATGAACGTTAGCTTGGATGTACCCATGGGCAAGTGGCGCCACCTTACCGAAAAGGAACTTAAAGAGATCAATAGACTTACCTCGCGTTCCAAGAAAACAAATTCCTAAAAGGGACTAAAAGCACTTTTGAGCTGTTTAATTCCATTAAAACATCGTTAAACTGCACTTTTTAGCCGTTTAAACGTAAAACCTATGAAAAATTCATAAGTATTTTCCTTCAACACCTTCTGATATTTGTAGTGTATTAACCCCGTAAATTAAAATGCTATGAATTTTTCCTTAAAAAACAGATTGACACTTTTACTGTTTCTTTTCGTTTGCTACTTAAGTGTAAATGCACAAGAAAATAAGAACGAGACTACCAAGCGGATTGATGACTATTTAGAACTTTTAAAACTAGGGTATACTGAAGTTGAGATTTTTCAGGACCTTGGTAATGTCAACTTTTTGACAGAAAATTATGAGGCTGCAGCGTTTTGGTATGATAAATTATTTGGCGTAGTTGGCATGGAATCTTTACCAGAGACCTACAAAGAACGCTATGAACATACTATGGCGAGTATTGATAATACCGTAACACCTTCTAAATCCAACAAAAACTGGGTTACACAAATCAAAAAGGACTATCAGCTTCCAAAAGGTCATTCCAATACCCTGGTATCCAATATGGAAGAAGCTCTAGGTAGTACCATGGACAAGGGGTTTAACCCTTCTATTTCAGTAGCGGGTAACGGTAGGATCGCGTTTTTTAGTCAGGCCGTACAAAAGAAACCTTCTTATGGCATTTTTTCAAAAAAAGAAGTAGTGCACGAAATCTATAAGGCGGAGCTTGTAAATGGGAAGTGGATGAACTTTGAAAAGCTGGTTGTATGTCCAAGTCATTATTCTGCAAAACACCCAACGGTGTCCGCAGACGGTAAACGTTTATTCTTTGCATCCAATATGCCGGGATCTTACGGCCGTTATGATATTTATGTTTCAGAAATAAAGCACGACGGTAGTTTGGGAATCGCCAAAAATTTAGGTCCCAAAGTAAACACCAAAAAAGACGATGTTTATCCTAGTATTGCGGAAGATGGCTTACTTCTTTACGCATCCAACGGAAGAAAGGGCTATGGGGGACTAGATCTTTTTGCCGTCCAAGTAGGCAAGAATACCATAAGCAAGTCCATCAACCTAGGAGACAAAATAAATAGTGCCCATGATGAGTATTCCTTGGCACTAATGCCGGAACAAGGTATGGGTTATGTAATGTCCAACAGAGGCAAACGAAATGTGGTAGGACAATATGCCGTCACCTATGCAGCAAAAGAAAATGACTGGAAGGTTGAAAAAGACGAAGATAAACTGATGAGGGTCCTCATGGATGAAAAAGAAACGGACTATTCCGCCACCTTGTTCGACAACTAAGAGGTACTGACTCTGATTACCGCACTACCCTAGCGGATTAGAATACCCTATTACCCCATAAACCCCAAAGAAATGAAACTTAATATTCTTAACCCACGTAAAATATGCCTGTTACTGCCCTTACTTTTATTGGGCGTAGGTACTACGCATGATGCATTAGCGCAAGAAGAAAGCAATCAATTTAACATTAAAAGTCCTTTTCATAACCAGTTGTTCTTTAACCGATTTTTAATCAATCCCACTTATTCCTTGGTTCGTGAGAACAAGTCTTACCTAAATGTATTGATGCGCAACCAACATTCTGCCTTTGAGGACAACAACCAGAACTACTTCTTAGGTTTCAGCAATAAATTGGATGAAAACACGGCCCTGGGCTTGGGGGTTTACGGGCGCTGGTCCGGTGTGGTACAGGAGTTTGGATTTAATGCCAATTATGCCACCGCCGTAAAACTTGGGGAGAAAAGTGCCCTTGCCTTTGGTGCCAACGTAAGCTACCTAAGCCAAGGTTTGGATAGAAGCAGGATCGTGGTCAATGCAAATGATCCCTTGCTTGTAAATGCGAGAAAAGAAAACAAGATTGCCATTGAACCGGGATTAAACCTATCCCTAGGGAATTTTGACTTTGGGGTACATTTTAGGGATTTAGTCGCCTATAACCAAACTACGGAAGAAATGATTACCAATTTCAATACCGATGTCCTTAACGCTACCATACAGTATTCCCATAAATTTAAACATGCAGGCGGTATTTTTGAAGGCGCACGTTTAATGCCCTTGGTACAACTTGGAAAAAATAAGGAGAATGAAATGGCCTATACCGGCTCTATCTTGTTGGATTTACCTAAGGTAGGGTGGTTACAATCGACCTATGATGCTACCTATGGTTTTTCTTCTGGGGTGGGTTTTAACCTTAATAAAAAGCTTTCTTTAGGCTATGTAGTGGAAAAGAACGCCACGCAAACAGGGGATAATTTAGGGTGGAACCATGAACTTTCCTTGGGTTATTCTTTTAACGATGGGCTACGGGGTCTAGGGGTAGATGTCAATATCGCCAGCTCGGACGACGAACGTGTGGATCAAATCGTACGGAATTACGAGGAACAAATTTTAACGCTTAGGGAGCAAATGAAGGAAGAGCAACAATTGTTACCTAAGGATGAAGGTTCGCTGGCCTACCAAAACAGGTTGGTTTTGGACGAGTTGATCTTAAGGCAAGATTCAATAGAAAGAGCAAGGGATAGAATGTTCGAAAGACGTTTTGAAACCATGGTACGCTTGTTACGCCATGAGATGAAACAAGAAAAACCCGTTGTTCCAAAGGAAAAAATACGAAGGGGTTATAGTGAAACCGGTGTTGCAGAAAACACTAAAAAAACGGACAATAGAAGAAATTTTAGGGAAAACATCTTTGATGATGCCCCTATAAAAGCTAAAAATCGGTCAGATGTAATAGGGGTTAAATCTGGTTATTATATGATTGCCAATGTTTTTAAGAACAAAAGCTATTTAAAAACGTTCATAAAACACTTGGGGGAAAAGGGGTTGGAAGCCAAGCAATTTTATAATAAGGAGAATGGGTTATTTTACGTCTATCTGGCCGATTTTAATTCTAAAAGCGATGCACAAATGGCTTATGTAAGTGATTTGGAAGGCGCGTACGAAGACGAAAAATGGATTATGGAAGTCTATAACCCCGTAGCAACGGCAGATATTACCTTTGAGTAAACTACGTAGGGGAAAGTTCGCCTGCCGGACGGGCTGGCCTTGGGGTATTACCTTTTGGCAGTTCCAATAAAATATAAGTACACACCAAGAGCTTACGGAAATCGGGGTTGATTTTTGGGGTCATTTATTACAATGAACCGAATGCTTTTGACAAGGGATTGATTTTAAAAAATCAATCCCTTTTGTGGTTATTTATTGAAGTATCTTTAAAAAAACCTTCCATTTAACGAAAATAGCTACAATAATTTTTGATGTTTTATGAAAAAATCTATATTGCCCACTTAAGAAATAACCCAAATTATTTTTTAATCTTAAACCCCGATTTATGAAAGCCTACTACACTACTCGTAAAAAGAAATGCATTCCCTCCAAAAAAAGTATCACTTCTCTTTTTGGTTAGCTTTTTTGTAAACCTCTCATTTTGTTACTTTGGAAGTATGCTGTTTGAATAGCATGGCTCTCCCTACACGCTTTGGTTAAAACATTTTTAGACCTTGGCATCAATTTTTCATTCAATATGCTATAAATCAATATTTTGAATGATAATTTTTGATGTCATAGTTTAAGCCTTATATTATCATTTATATAAAAATTTCGACCCCAAGTATAACCCCAAATCTTATGAACATGTTACACTCAAAACTGAATATCGTCGTTATTGACGGTATTCCGCAAATGCATCAAACGTATCAGAAGTATTTCTCCCATAGCCGGGATTACCATTTAAAAGCTTGTTATTTTTCCTTTCATGAAGCGTTTAACAATTTTTCCAAGGATAAACCTAATATTATCATTTCTGAAGTCTCTTTGCAGGGAGTATCCGGTATTGATGGTGTGGAACGCGTAAAAAGGAAACATCCGGATGTAAAGATCATTATGGTCAGCAATGAAACCGGGTTCCATATCATTAAAAAAGCCTTTAAAAAGGGAGCCAACGGATATTTGACAAAACCGGTGTCCAAACTGCGTATGTTGCAAGCCCTATCGTCCGTGCAACAAGATGGTGCAGCACTCAGCCATGATGTTGCCCAAAAAGTAGTTTCCATGTTTAAAAAAACTACGTATGAGTCCCTTTCTAAACGGGAAAATGAAATTGTGGAATATTTAGGGCAAGGTGCCACTTACAAAAGCATTGCAGAACGCCTTTTTGTAACCCCAAGCACGGTCAATTTCCATATCCAGAACATTTATTTAAAATTGAACGTAAACAACAAATCCGAAGCTTTGGAAAAACTCCGGATGTTGCAAGCCTCTTAAGATGGGAAAATTCTGCTATGTATTGAAAAACCCTGATTCCAATTGGAATCAGGGTTTTATTTCTGTTTTTATCGCCTATACGTAGAACATTCCACTACGGATAGCCCATAAATTTTTGCTATTACTTTACTTCTTCAAAGTCTACGTCTTCCACATTGTCACCTTCCGGAGCACCGGCAGTGTCTGCACCGGCAGCTCCTTGGGTAGGGTCTCCCCCAGCCTGTTGCGCTTCTGCCTGCGCTTTGTACATTTCTTCCGAAGCTACTTTCCACGCTTCGTTTATTTTGTCCAAAGCGGGCGTGATTACTGCCAAGTCTTTGGTTTCGTAGGCTTTCTTCAATTCTTCCAAAGCCTCTTCAATAGGCTTTTTCTTGTCATCGGACAGTTTATCCCCAAACTCCTTCAACTGCTTTTCGGTCTGGAAAATCATTCCATCCGCCTCGTTTAATTTATCCGCAGTTTCCTTAGCTTGCTTATCAGCTTCGGCATTTGCTTCCGCTTCCGCTTTCATTTTTTGGATTTCCTCTTCGGTAAGTCCAGAGGAAGCTTCAATACGGATATCCTGCGTTTTATTGGTCGCTTTGTCCGTTGCGGAAACCTTAATGATTCCATTGGCATCGATATCAAAGGTCACCTCAATTTGAGGTGTCCCTCTTGGTGCTGGTGGAATACCATCTAAATGGAACCTTCCAATCGTCTTATTATCAGCTGCCATAGGCCGCTCCCCTTGCAATACATGGATCTCAACAGAAGGCTGGTTGTCCGCTGCCGTAGAGAACACCTGCGATTTTTTTGTTGGAATTGTGGTGTTGGATTCTATTAATTTGGTAGAAACGCCCCCCATAGTTTCAATACCTAAGGAAAGTGGTGTTACATCCAATAAAAGTACATCCTTAACATCACCGGTCAATACACCTCCTTGGATAGCGGCACCTACGGCGACTACCTCATCAGGATTTACCCCTTTGGAAGGTTTCTTGCCAAAGAATTTTTCCACGGCTTCCTGTACGGCAGGAATACGGGTAGACCCACCTACCAAAATAATCTCGTCGATATCACTTTTGGATAATCCTGCTGCTTTCAGTGCTGTTTCACAAGGTTCTATGGTTCTTTTCACCAAATCCGCGATCAACTGCTCAAATTTAGACCGGGTCAAGGTGCGTACCAAGTGCTTAGGTCCAGATGCCGTTGCGGTCACATAAGGCAAATTAATTTCTGTTTGTGCAGATGAAGAAAGTTCAATTTTGGCTTTTTCAGCGGCCTCGCGCAAGCGTTGCAATGCCATGGCATCCTCGCGCAAATCCATGTCCTCATCTTTCTTGAACTCCTCTGCCAACCAATCAATTATCTTTTGGTCCACATCATCACCACCAAGGTGGGTGTCACCATCGGTAGACAGTACTTCAAAGACCCCATCACCAAGTTCCAAAATAGATACGTCATGGGTACCACCACCAAAGTCAAAAACCACTATTTTTTGGTCAGAATCCTTTTTGTCCAACCCATAGGCCAAAGAGGCCGCTGTTGGTTCGTTAATAATACGTTCTACGGTAAGACCGGCGATTTCACCAGCTTCTTTGGTAGCTTGTCTTTGTGAATCGTTAAAATAGGCGGGAACCGTAATTACGGCCCTGCTTACATCTTGGCCCAAATAGTCCTCGGCCGTTTTCTTCATTTTTTGAAGAATCATGGCAGATAGCTCTTGCGGCGTATACATACGACCGTCAATGTCTACCCTTGGGGTATCATTATCCCCTTTAACTACTTTATAGGGTACCCTCTTTACTTCCCTGGAAGATTCTGAGAATTTGTTTCCCATGAATCTTTTTATAGAATAAATTGTTTTATGTGGATTGGTTACCGCCTGTCTTTTGGCAGGATCCCCAACCTTAATTTCACCGCCCTCTACAAAAGCTATTACAGAAGGTGTCGTTCTTTTTCCTTCAGCATTTGGGATAACAACGGGTTCGTTACCTTCCATAACGGAAACGCAAGAGTTGGTAGTCCCTAAATCAATTCCAATTATTTTACTCATGTCTATATTGTTATGCTTTAAGTATTCTTTATTACGCTAACAAACAGGACAATCATTATGCCATGACAAAAAAACTGACATGATGTCATTTTAGGGGGATAAACGCCCATCATATCCTCAAATTTTGACAAAAATCACCTAATTATACGCCAATAGAAACATTGGAAATCTTGTCAAGAGCGGCACTTACTTTTTCTAAAACGGCATTAGTCGCTTCACTGAGTTGGTGCCTTTCTTTTAGATATATGGGGTCATTGTAAACCACCTTTACCGTTTGACCTTGTTCCACGACCAATATTTTCTGCGGGAGGTCTATTCCTGCTATTTGGTTTTCTTTCATAAGCACTGTTCCCAGTTTTGGATTGCCAAACATTAGAATTCTGGTTTTGGAAAGTTCCAAACCAACATTTTTGGCATTTGCGCTATGGTCCAATTCCAACAATAATTTTAGGTTGGGGTTTTCATCGATAACCGTTCTAAGGATGCTGTAGGTATCCTCAAAACTTTGGGTGCTTGCTTTTACTATAAGTCCGTCTGTTGTCATTGCTTTTCATTTGATTATGATGAA
This sequence comes from uncultured Croceitalea sp., assembly GCA_937959125.1. Taxonomy (GTDB): domain Bacteria; phylum Bacteroidota; class Bacteroidia; order Flavobacteriales; family Flavobacteriaceae; genus Croceitalea. The sequence goes on along the minus strand of CALGQU010000188.1, from coordinate 1,474 downwards.
ATGGTCGAAAATGAAAGACATACCTTGCGTTATGGTCTCATTTCTTTTTTAACTATGACCTCATTTAGATTTTTTGGCCCATTTAAAAAGCCTAAATGAGTACCATTCTTTAGATATCGATTACCTTTAGCATAGCATAATTTGTTTTCCAAATGGAGTGCATTAGTGTTTTTGACATGCTTAAAATAGGTGTAGGACCTTCAAGCTCCCATACCTTAGGTCCTTGGCGGGCAGCCGAAAGGTGGTTGGTAGAACTAAAAGAGCGGGGACAACTGAACCAGATGCTAAAAGTTTCCATAAAATTATATGGTTCCCTATCCCTCACCGGAAAAGGCCATGCTACGGATACTGCCGTGGTTTTAGGGCTTTTAGGGAAAGACCCGGTACGTATGGACGTTGCTAAAATCCCTTCGCTTATAGCCACCGTAAAAAAGAAGAAGACCTTACTTTTGGGAGGGCTCAAAGAGATTCCTTTTGACTTTGATTTGGACATCCAATTCCTACGGGAATTTCTTCCCTTTCATGCTAACGGTATAACCTTTGAAGCAAGCCTAGTCGATAGTTCCATAGTCTCGGAAACCTATTATTCCATTGGTGGCGGTTTTGTGGTAAAGGAAACCTTGGAACATGCCAAGGAAAATAAAGGGATTTTTAAGTCTTTTCCCTTCCCTATAACAACCGGAACGGATGTATTGGCTTTTTGCGCCGCGGAAGGTAAATCCATTTCTGAAATTGTATTGGAAAACGAACGCGCATTACGAACCGATGAAGAAATTGATGCAGATCTTAAACATATCTGGGACACTATGCTGGAATGTATGTATACCGGTTGTCATACCCAAGGTGTCCTCCCAGGTGGATTGCAGGTCAAACGCAGAGCTTTTGAAATGCATCAAAAATTAAAGGGGACCCTTCCTTATTCCAATCCTGTAGAATGGTTGCATACCATTAGGGAAACTGAGGTTCGGTTTCGCCAGATTATCAAATGGGTAAGCTGTTTTGCATTGAGTGTCAATGAGGTGAACGCGGCCTTAGGTAGGGTGGTAACCGCCCCCACCAATGGAAGTGCTGGGGTCATACCTGCGGTCCTTATGTATTATTTGGTCATTGAAAACCACGATGGCAATTTTGAGGACATCAAAAAGTTTTTGTTGGTCGCCGGGGAGATTGGGAGCATCTTTAAAAAAGGGGCTACCATTTCTGCCGCTATGGGCGGCTGCCAGGCAGAAATTGGGGTGTCTTCCGCCATGGCGGCCGCAGCATTGACGGAACTCATGGGCGGCAGTCCGGAACAGGTGTTGTGTGCCGCGGAAATAGCCATGGAACACCACCTGGGGTTAACCTGCGACCCTATTGGAGGATTAGTACAAGTACCTTGTATAGAACGGAACGCCATGGGGGCCATCAAAGCCATAAACGCGGCGGAATTGGCCATGGATACCGATCCCGCCACCACTAAAGTCCCTTTGGACAA
>CALGQU010000187.1 GCA_937959125.1 uncultured Croceitalea sp. | reverse complement strand
ATAAGATTTAGAAAACAAATTGCTAGGGCTTTACTATCTGTTTTCTGGATAAACCGGTTTGCCGTCGTTAAGATACTTTCTGTTCAAAGTAGCAATACCCATTGCTTGGGCTTCCCTAAAATTTACAGTTCTAACCGTATAATATTGCCTTATCCTATTTTGTAAAGCTTCATTATGTCTTGCTACGGTCAATACCCCGTGCGCACCATTTTCCCTATTGTTGGTTGCTCCAGTACCATCTACATTGGAAGTAAACTCCAATGGTGCATTCGTAACCCATATTAAATCATTTACGGTAGCTGCAAGGGCTTGCATATCATCATCCGTAAAGTACAATCCACTATCATGGGTATTGACCATGAAACTGACAACATCGTCTCCATGATTGGTGTCTTGTATTAAATTGGAATCCCAAGTTTGATACCAAACAGCGGCATTACCTTTGTTGAAAATTCTATCCCTGATGCTTGCGCCTCCATATCTCTCCATTCCGGCAAAAGTAATACTTTCAAAGACTTCAAGATATTGTTGGTCTCCTGTTATTTGGTAAAGCTCCATTCCTATCCTGGCCCAATGACTGGCCGTGTGTACCCTACTTCTGTAGATACCACCGAAATTATCCAATCCAGTATACCATTTCTCCCAAATATGGGTTTTTGTGAATTCAAGGATGTTTTCATATCTATTCCTGTAATCCCTTTGTGAGAGCAGCGTGGGGGAATCGTGCATAATACGCAAAATAGTGGCTACGTATCTGTACATAAAGGATTCCCAAAGATTGGTTCCCTCTTGGTTCCTTGTTTCGCCATATCTCTGTAAATTTGAGGGCCATCCTAAATAGCCGTCTAACCTTCCTGATACGGGAACAGCGTCATCTATAGTATTTTCAATTAAATCTAAGGCATCGTTAAGGTAATCATTGTCGCCGGTTGCTTGCCAGACTTGGGTAAGACCGTCTAAAGAATAGCCCATAAAGTAATACTCTTGTCTGGTATTTCGACTTTCGGATTGTTCTACGGCCACCGGATATTGTGTGGCCCAGGCTCTGTCAAATAGTTCTTTCCAGTATAAAACATCGGCGTCCGTGCCTGTACTTGTATCTTCAACTTCTTCCTCTTCCTCTTCCTCTTCTTCGGTCATATCTGGTTCAGTGGTATCCGTCTCCGGATCAACTTCTTCCTCTACGGATATTTCAGCAGCCCCTCTTGGCACCCTATACGTAACGTTAAGTCTTGGCCTATTATCCGTTGTAGGGTGTTCCTCGGAGGCAATGGCCAAATCATTACCATCCGTATGTTCCAAAATAATGGTCAATTCTTCAGGTGCTATTTGCGCTACTTGTAAATCTGCCTCCACCATGGTGCCTATCCTATATTGTCCTTCAATACTGCTCAACAAAGCAGATTTTTGGGGCAAATCCTGCAAATCAATATTATCTTCATCCCAAGTGCTGTCCGTTCCTTTATGGAAATTAAGCACGCCATTGCCTTGATCTGCGTATGGAGTAAGTTCCAAGGTTACTTCCAGTATTTCACCAGCTATAGAGTCTATTGGAGCAAGGTTGAACATTAAATAGCCAATTCTTTGATCTTCTTCAATTCTAATTATGGAGTTGTTTACGACATTGGTGTTTTGAAGAAAAACATCGTTTACCGGAGTGAAAGAGAAAGACCTTATCTCAAAATTTTCGTCTTCCACTGGATTTTCCTCAGCTATGGGTTCGTCTATTGATTCTTCAATAACCTCATTGAAAATTTCACTATCCTTGGAACACGAAACAAGATAGAAAGTGCATAGCACCACAACACCAAAATGGAATAAATAAGTAGGTAGGATTTTCATAAGTAGGGATTTCCTTTTGTATAGCATTTCGAAAATTAATTCGAATACAATATTATTTCATTTACCGTGAACTCCGTTGAAAAGCGTTGTTTTTTCGATGAAATACACTTTTTTTTCTTATTTTTAAGATTTTTTTAGAATTTTTGGTGAAAATCAACCTTTTTTTGTTTACTCCATGTTTGTTAATGACCTTTTGTGACAGCGATTAAGCAGACTATTCGCACTAACAATTTAAAGACTATTTAAAGCTTAAAATCCGCTTTATGACGTACGGCCATGAATTTTCCGCAGCAAGTTTTTTTATGTTCTCCTTAATTTTATTACTATCCTGGGGTTCCATTTTTTCAAAGCTTTTTAGCACTTTTTCAAGTGTGTTTTCCTCTTTTAATACCCATCCTATTTCCTTTTCATCTACATAACTGGTTAAGTCTGGTGGGCCGGCTACAATTACCGGTACATTAAAAGTTCTCGCTAGCTGGGCAGTACCGCTCTCATGCCTAATGAAAGGTTTATATAAATTGATGACAATATCTGCTGCCGTAAAAAACAAGGCTTGTTCTTCGTTCCTTATAAATTTGGGGAACATCATCACCTTGTGCTCAATTTTAAATTCTTTTAAACTGGATTTTATGGAATTATAGGATAAATCACCTTCTGGACCTGCAATTATCCATCGCCAATTATCAATAGTTTGCAATGCAGTGTAAATAGGAAGGTATTCTTTGTCTTCCCTTAAAGTGCCAAAAGAAAGCAGGTAATATGTATCTTTTTCCAGACCTAACTCTCTTTTGGAAATTTCTTTTTGGTTTTGGTTTATTTCTAACGGAAGTGGAGCACCGTAAGGAATATGTTCAACTTTATCTTCTAAGCTATTTCCTATTTGTTCCACAAAATTGGCTTTCATTTTTTCTCCGTGGACAAAGCTTTTTATGGAATTTTTTACAATTTTCTTTGAAGGTACCCTTGCCATGTATTTGTAACATCCTGCAACAAGGGAAGTTTGTTTAAAATTAAAGTTGGTATCATGGAATATACAGAAATAGTTATTCGAAAACTTTTTTATATGCGTAGCTAAGCTGAAATATTCAAAAGTCTCAAACAACACCAAGGGTTTTTCCTTAAACGAACCATAGAAAACCACAAATTTTTTTAAAAGGTTTCCAGAACTTGAAATACGTTTAAATCCCCAAGAGATTTTTTGTAATATACTGCCGTGGTTGGGTTTATCTTCTAACGCCTCAAACCTTACTTCACGGATAGGTGAAGGATAACGTAGCGGACCATCTATGCCATAGATATATACTATATAATCTAATTGTGATAGGGCAGATGCCAGTCCTTTGGAGTAATCAAAAGAATGCCCGTATGCTTTGTAAGCACCGGGACTATAAATAATGACTTCTTTCATCTCTTGGTTGGTTTAATTAGGCATCATATTAAGACAAAAAGAAATTCGTGTTCTATTTACAAAGTAACTGGCCTTGCAAAAGGCAGGGCCAGTAGTTGTTTACACTATTCGATTTTGTCAAGTTGAAGGTTTAGGATTCCCCTATTCTATAAAATTTGAATCCAATTTCATCCATTTTTTCACGTTCCAAGATTCTTCTGCCGTCGAAAACAAAAGCAGGCTTTAGCATTTCACTGTAAATCTTGTTCCAGTCCAATGTTTTAAATTCATCCCATTCTGTAAGTATGGCAATGGCGTGGGCATCATTGGCGGCTTCCATTGGGTCGTTAACCACTTTTAGCAAACGTCTATTTTCTTTAGGGTCCCTAGAATTAAGATAATCCAAATCGTTATAAATGGTGTCTTCCTTCACTTTAGGGTCATAAACAATAATTTCTGCTTGTTCTTCCAATAAAAGGTCCGCTACATAAATTGCCGCTGATTCCCTTGTGTCGTTGGTGTCTTTTTTAAAAGCCCATCCATATAGGGCAATCTTCTTGCCCGAAACCGTATTATATAGGGTGGAAATAATGTTTTCTGCAAAGCGCCTTTTTTGATAATCATTCATAATAATCACCTGCTCCCAATAATCCGCCACCTCATTTAGGCCAAAACTCTTTGCAATATAGACCAAGTTAAGGATGTCTTTTTGAAAACAAGACCCTCCAAAACCTACGGAAGAATTTAGAAATTTGGAACCTATTCTACTATCAAAACCAATAGCCCTGGAAACTTCGGCAACATTGGCATCTGTTTTTTCGCAAAGTGCGGAGATAGAATTTATGGAAGAGACACGTTGTGCCAGAAAAGCGTTTGCGACAAGTTTGGAAAGTTCGGAAGACCAAACATTCGTTTGTAAGACACGCTCTTTTGGCAACCAATGTTCATATACCCAACTTAATGTGTCTTTGGCAGCTTGGCCCGAAGGGGTCTCTTGTCCACCGATAAGAACCCTGTCTGCAGCTAAGAGGTCTTCTACTGCAGTTCCTTCTGCCAAGAATTCCGGATTGGATAAAATTTCAAACTGAACGCCGTTACCCGTATTGTCCAATATGCTCTTTATAGCTTCCGCCGTCCTAACGGGTAAAGTGGATTTTTCCACTACTATTTTGTCGGTCTTTGCAACCTTGGCAATATTACGCGCACACAGCTCAATATATTTAAGGTCAGAAGCTTGGCCTTTTCCCTTTCCATAAGTTTTGGTAGGGGTGTTTACAGAGATAAAGATCATTTCTGCATCCTCAATAGCTTTATCCACATTTGTGGAGAAAAAGAGGTTTCGATCTCTGGTCTCTGCAATGATTTCCTTAAGCCCAGGTTCATATATTGGCAAATTATCCAAATCATCTGCATTCCATTGATCGATTCTTTTTTGGTTAATGTCAACAACCGTAACCTTTATGTTGGGACATTGCTTGGCAATTACCGCCATAGTTGGCCCACCTACGTATCCTGCCCCAATGCAGCAAATCTGATTAACTTTGTTCATTTATAAGGTTTTTTGTTTTTGATATGCACTATTAACGTATGAGACCGTGCTAATTGTATAAATGGATGAATAAATTATTTACTTGACAAAAATAGCCGGATTTTATTGGTTGGCACACATTTTGAGTTTCATTTAATCGAATTAATTTCATCTTTAACGATTTATAACGATTTCACCATTAATGTTCTATAGCTTTACAATAGCAATTACCCAAATTAAATGACTAAGACTAAAATATGGTTATCCTCCCCCCACATGGGAGGTACTGAACAAGAATATGTCCAAGAAGCTTTTGACACCAATTGGATAGCGCCTCTAGGTCCTAACGTGAATGGCTTTGAGCAAGCTATAGAAGCTTTTTACACAAATAAAGTCCATGTAGCGGCATTGAGTTCCGGTACGGCTGCCATACATATGGCCCTTGTTTTGTTGGGGGTAAAAAAGAATGATGAAGTAATTTGTCAGTCCTTTACTTTTTCCGCTTCTGCCAATCCAATTGAATATCTGGGGGCAAGACCAATTTTTGTAGATAGTGAACGGGAAACCTGGAACATATCCCCAGAACTTTTGGAAGAAGCCATTATCAATAGGATTGCAAACGGAACAAAACCCAAAGCTATCATAGCTGTCCATTTATATGGCATGCCTTATAAGGCAAAAGAGATCAAAGAAATTTCAGAACGGTATAATAGTCCGGTCGTAGAGGATAGCGCGGAAGCTTTAGGAAGTCAATACTTTGACGATAAATGTGGTAGCTTAGGAAATATAGGAATACTATCGTTTAACGGAAACAAAATTATAACGACTTCTGGAGGGGGAGCAATGGTTTGTAATAGTTTAGACCATAAAAAAGAGGCGGTACATTTGGTAACACAAGCTAGGGATATAGCTCCGCATTATGAGCATTCCAAGGTTGGGTACAACTATCGTATGAGTAATGTTCTTGCCGGTATTGGCAGGGGACAAATGGAAGTCCTAAATGACCGGGTGCTCGCGAGAAGAGGAAACTATGAATTTTATACAGAAGCATTAAAGGAGTACAACGATATTACATTTTTACCAGAACCTGAAGGATTTTATAGCAATAGATGGTTAAGCTGCATGCTTACATCTTCGTTTGAGCAAAGGGAGGAAATTAGATTGGCGCTTGCTGCGGAAGAAATCGAATCCCGCCCCTTATGGAAGCCAATGCATGATCAGCCTGTTTACAGCAAATGCATGAACTTTTTAGACGGTACGTCTTCAGATCTTTTTAATAGGGGACTTTGTCTGCCTAGTGGTTCTAATCTTAGCAAAGACGATTTGAACAGTATTGTTACCATCATTAAAAATATCCTATCCAAATGATAAAGAATTACCTAACAGAAAACTTACATAAATACGCATCAAAATGGGTGGTTTTGGTGATTGATGTCTTAACCATATCAATCTCATTTATACTGTCTTATTTAATCAGGTTTAATCTTACGTTGGATTTTGATGTAGAAAAATTGTTTCTGCAATTGCCCATTATAGCGGCAGTTTTCTTGGTGGCGTTTTTAATCACGGGGTCGTACAAAGGATTTGTAAGGCACACGGGCGTTAAAGATGTTTATAATATCTTCAATGCAGTATGTTTGGCCAGTATTTTGGCAATTTTCGCAGTAATACTGAACAGACAGTTTGATTGGGTCAACGAGTTCACAATTCCGCTATCGATCATCATAATACATAGTCTTATAAGTTTTGTTAGCCTTACGGCATCAAGGTATGTATTCAAGTCATTTTACAAAAGCTTGGTCAACCAATTCTCTGTGTCTAAAAATATTATGATTTATGGTGCCGGGGAATCTGGAATAATAGCGTACAATGCCATTACCAATCATTCCGGTAGCAATGTCAAGGTGTTGGGTTATCTGGATGATGACAAAAAGAAGGTTGGCAAACGTATTAATGGTACCAGCGTTATTGACAGGGATTCCTTAACCGGGGATTTTTTGAGGAAGAAAAATATTTCGGACATTATCGTTGCTATACACAGAATAGATAGCAATGCCCTTAGGGACCTAGTGGAAGGTTTGGTTGATTTCCCTGTTCAAGTTAAAATTATCCCTCCTGTACATGACTGGATAAATGGGGAGTTCAAGGTATCTCAAATAAAGAATGTGCAAATAGAGGATTTGCTTAATAGGATGCCCATTAATTTAGGGGAATCCAAGATATCTGAAGAACTTAAAGGCAAGGTAGTCATGGTTACCGGAGGTGCAGGGTCTATTGGTAGTGAAATTGTTCGTCAAATTTGTACCTATCAATACCAATCCCTTATTGTAATTGATCAGGCAGAATCCCCATTATATGATCTACAACAAGAACTCAAGCAAAACGGATTTCATAATTTTATCCCCATAGTCGCTGATATCAGGGATAAGAATAGAATGAACACCTTCTTTCAAGAGCATAAACCAGATATTATTTTTCATGCGGCAGCATATAAGCATGTACCCTTAATGGAGTATAATTCGTATGAAGCTATAAAAATCAATGTTGTTGGAACTAAGAATCTGGCGGATTTAGCTATAAGTCATCAGGTGGATAAATTTGTTTTTGTTTCAACGGATAAGGCGGTCAACCCTACCAATGTGATGGGAGCTTCAAAGCGTATTGCGGAAATGTACATAAGCTGCATGCAGCAAAACAAGAAAACTAAGTTTATTACTACCAGGTTTGGTAATGTTCTAGGCTCCAATGGGTCTGTAATCCCATTGTTTAAAAGACAGATTGAGAAGGGTGGCCCCATAACTGTAACCCACAAGGACATTACAAGATATTTCATGACTATTCCAGAAGCTTCTCAATTGGTTTTGGAAGCTGGTTTTATGGGCAAAGGTGGGGAGATTTTTATTTTTGATATGGGAGAATCCGTAAAGATTTTCGATTTGGCAAAAAATATGATAAAGCTTTCCGGTTTACAGTACCCTTCGGATATCGATATCAAAATTACGGGGCTTAGGCCGGGAGAAAAGCTTTATGAGGAATTGTTGGCTAATGGAGAGAATACACTACCAACCTATCATAAAAAGATAATGATCAGCAAAGTAAGGGATTTAGATTATAAAAAAGTGTTGTCCAAAATTGATGAATTATGTGTGGCCAATCTTTTTTATAACGAGTCTACCGTCTGTTTAATGAAAGAAATAGTTCCAGAATTTATTTCCAATAACTCCGATCTTTGTAAATTTGATGAGGTAAAACAACAAAAGGACCAACCTAGCAAGGTTTCCGTGCAACCCTCTTAAACCCATTTATGTTAAATAGATTAAAAACGCAGCCCAAAGTAAACCTAAGGCCTTTAAATTTAGTTTTGGCAATCACAGTTCTTTTTTGTTCATGTGCTTCCAAGAAAGATGTCGTCTATTTTCAAAACTCCGGTAATTTTGAAACCTTGGTAGGTGAGGATACCTTTTCCCCTAAGTTTAAAGTAGATGACCTTATTAGTATTCACGTTTCTACCTTAGATCCAGAAGCTAGTGTGCCGTTTAATTTATTTAGAGGGTCCCAAGAAGGTGGTTTAAGACCGGAACAGGTAGATTATTTGGTAGACAAGGATGGGGATATAGACTTTCCGGTAATAGGTAAAATAAAGGCTGCGGGTTCATCATCAGAAGAGCTTCGTGTTTTGTTACGCAAAAAATTGGAAGACTATCTAAAAGACCCTATCATTAATATAAGACTTAAGAATTTTTCGGTTACCGTTCTTGGTGAAGTTAAAAAGCCAGGAACATATCCGGTAAATGGAGAACGCATAACTATTTTGGAAGCACTAGGTTTGGCCGGTGATTTGACGATTAAAGGAATGCGAAACAACGTCATGGTCATTAGGGACTTTGATGGTACCAAAGTGTATACCAAAGTAGATTTAAGGGATAAGGAAATTCTTAACTCCCCGGTGTACTATCTTACACAAAATGATGTGGTATATGTTGAACCCAATCAATCTGCGGTTACCTCCTCCAGTTTGGATAACAGGGCTACCATTGCTATCTCCATTGCTTCCGTTTTGATTACTTCAACGGTAATACTTATTTCTAGAAACTAATTCCCAAAATTTCACATATGGATTTAGGAACTCCTGAGGGCCAATTGGAAAACACGGATTTAAAGCAATTATTGAGCATCTACCTCCGTAAATGGCCTTATTTCCTTTTATCGGTCATACTTTGTTTGATTGTTGCGTTTCTATATGTGAGATATTCCATACCGGAATATAAGGCCCAAGGTTCCATACAGATTATTGAAGAAAAAGGATCCTCAACAGGATTGGATTTGTTCAAGGAACTCGATTTGTTATCCGGCGGTAAGAATAATGTTGAAGATGAGATAGAAATTATAAAATCCAGGTCCAGCTTTATTGAATTGGTTAAGTCCTTGGGATTGAATATTAGTATTATTGAAGTTGGAAATATCAAAAGCTCAGAATTATATAACAATCCTCCTTTAATTCTAAATTTCATTGCAGAAGATTCCGTAGTAAGTAAGGCCAAACATGATTTTATTGTAAAAATAAAATCGGAAACGAATTTTGATTTAAGTTTTGAAGAAGGAAAATCCTTCAAAACCTACGCTTTTGGAAAGAACTTTACAACTCCTGTAGGGGATTTGGTGATTACGTATAACGACGACAATTTTAGAAAATATATTGGCAAAGAACTCATGGTTGTCATTAGACCAATATCAGATGTCGCCAGAAAGTATAAAAATAAAACGGTAATAGCACAGGCAGAGGAATTCTCCAATATTTTGAATATTTCCTTACAGGATAGGCAGCGGCAAAAGGCCATGAACATCATTGATGGGTTGGTAAGGATATACAATAAAAATGCGGTTATTGATAAGAAGACAATTGCAGATAGGACCTCAAAATTCATTAATGATAGAATTGCGGAAATTTCAGGAAACCTATCTTCCGTAGATCAAACCGCTGAGGACTTCAAATCCCAACGTGGGTTGACCGACATTGCCTCAGAATCCAATATCAATTTAAATATAGGGGCTTCCAACCAACAAGAGCTAGCAAATGTTGAAACCCAGTTGAATATGGCGGCCGCAATGAAAGAGCTGGTGGATGAACAAAGTAATTTTGAAACACTGCCCACTAATTTAGGCCTGTCGGACCCAACCATTGCCAGCACCACACAACAATACAATCAGTTGGTTTCAGAAAGGGATAGGCTACTGAAAAGCTCTAACAGTAAAAACCCCGTAATCGTTAACTTGGACCAACAATTAGCAGGTTTAAGGAATTCCATGCAATCCAGTTTGAATGGGACAGTAAATAATCTAAGTTTAAGGGTGAATTCTTTGAGCCAACAACAAGCAAAAATAAATTCGAAGATATATTCAGCACCTAAAAACGAACGTGCGCTTAGGGATATCACAAGACAACAACAGACTACAGAATCATTGTATTTGTATTTGTTGCAGAAAAGGGAGGAAGCACAAATTGCGGTTGCTTCGGCTTCCCCAAAATCCAAAACCATTGATGCGGCCTATATTCCTGACGCGAAACCCGCTTCCCCAAGGAAAAAAGTAATATTCATGGCGGCCTTTATTTTAGGATTGCTTATTCCGTTTTCCATGATTTACGGGGCAAATCTTTTAGATAATAAGATTCACAACATGCACGGTTTGGATGCAATTACCAAAGATATTCCGGTATTGGGAGAATTGCCTAGAATTGGTAAGAACGACAATAAACTAGTGATTAAAGACGATAGGTCTGTGCTATCCGAAGCACTACGTATTTTAAGGACCAATCTGGATTTTCTTATAAAAACAGGAGCTAAAAAAGGGGATAAAAGTAATGTTATTTACATTACTTCCAGTGTTTCAGGAGAGGGCAAGACATTTTTGTCATCTAACCTCTCCATGATTTTGGCAAGTACCAATAAAAGAGTCTTACTCTTAGGGGCAGATATAAGGAATCCCAAGCTCTACAGTTTTTTTACGGGTCCAGAGGTTAGTGAGATGAAAAAATCCACTAGAAGTAAAGATGCAGGGTTAACGGAGTTTTTGCATGATGATAAGCTGTCCACTAAAGATATTATAAAACCAATGCTGGTGCATGAGAATGCCATAGATGTTATTTACTCTGGGCGTATTCCACCCAATCCTACGGAACTTTTAATGAGTGAAAGGTTCAAAAGCCTGTTGGAGCAGGTTTCTGAGGACTATGACTATGTCATTGTGGATACGGCACCGTTAATGGTGGTAACGGATACATTGTTAATTGCTGATTATGCGGACCACCTTATCTATGTGACACGGGCAGGTATAACTGAGAAGCGCGCAGTAGAATACCCTATAAAGCTTAAAAAAGAAGGAAAGATAAAAGGTCTTTGTTTTATGGTCAATGACGTCAAATCGGTCAATTTAGGCTACGCTGGAAAGTATGGTTATGGATATGGGGTCACAAAAAAGAAATGGTGGCAGGTGAGAGGTTAGCTTATTATTTTCGTATCAATATGATGTGTTCCTTGTTTTTTTGATGATTTAATCCATCAATACATACATTTTACTCAAAAAAATAGCCAATTTATGGCTTGTTCTGTGCTTTCCGGCAGTCGATTTGACAAAAAATTCTTATAGTGTCATTCACCGATAATCCCTTTAGTTTAAACGAATATACTTCCATCACAACAATCAAAATTACTCTTTTATAATATCTTTGTTCTGTATGAAATTGAAGAGGCAGAATTTGAGAATTTTCTGCACATCGTTTAATTTAAGACGCGCTATGAAAAACTTTTACCCCAAAACCCTACGGTATCTTTCTATTGCCTTAGTTTTCTGTTTTTATCATCAATTAAGTTCCCAAGTAGATTTCGATGTAAAGTCGTTGGATTTCAATGGATTTTCTATGGTTCAGAACGGCACTTCGTTGATGTGGGGCCCAGACGGTCGTTTGTACGTATCGGAGTACCGTGGTGATATCCATATCTACGATATCGAGCGCACGCTTTCCGGGGATTACCGGGTTACGGGCCTGGAGGTGCAGACGATACGTGACATCCAGAACCATAACGATGACGGCAGTAATTTTTCGGACACGCGTCGGGAGACCACGGGATTGACCGTAGTGGGTACGGCACAGAACCCTGTTTTGTACGTGACCAGCAGCGACTGGCGGGTAGGGGGCGGTAGCGGTGGCGGTGACGGTGACCGGGACCTTGACACGAACTCCGGTGTTATCAC
>CALGQU010000186.1 GCA_937959125.1 uncultured Croceitalea sp. | reverse complement strand
GGAAAGCTTCTTGGAAACGAGGAGCTTTTTTTATTTGGGATATTTTGGTTTGCGAAAATGTATTATAGCCATGTCTCGTATTTTATACTGAGCGAAGCCGAAGTACCCGCACAGATTGAAAGCTTCTTGGAAACAAGGGGCTTTTTTACTTTTGAATTTCCTTACCCACTTAAGGAATTGTTTGTTAAGCCCATAGAAGCTATTGGTCTATTTAAAAAGACTACCCCATTTTATCAAAAAACTTAGAGTGCTACGACAATTGAAAATAGAGTACCTTTAATAAGATTATCAACCCCCATGTACCACCATGACTGCAAAAAAGAACTATATCTCTCCCATACGGAGCTTTGACTTTTATTTAGAGAACTATCATAAATTGCTTAAAAAACTTAAGGTAGAGCATGATGTGGAACAGCTTCAAAGCGTAATTGATCTACCACTACCTTCCGAAATTAAGCAAACTCTGGAAACAACCGATTACGATGCCCTGGTGGTCACCAATTTAAAAAAGGAGATTCTGTGGGCCAATAATGGTTTTAAAGAGATGACAGGATACTCCAAATCTTTTGCTATAGGCAAGAAACCTACCTTTTTACAAGGCGTAAACACCGCTAAAACCGCTTTGGAAGCCATACGGGAATTGGTAAAAAAGCAAAAACGATTTTCATATACCCTTACCAATTACCGCAAGAATGGGGAAGAATACCAGTGCCAAATTGAAGTCCTCCCGTTACACGATAGAACAAAAAAAGTGACCCATTTTCTAGCTATGGAAAGAGAAAAGGAAGTTGCTTAGACGACGCTTTGAGTTTAAGTGCGCTTACTTAATTTTCTAGATTTTGTAGCTGGAAAACAGCCGCTTTAAAAAAATCGATAATCTCGGATTCCGTTGTCTCTTTTGCAGAAAGTATGGCTCCCTTAAAACCATCATCTACCCAACTGCCTTGATCCAGTTTTTTAAAACCGGAGGTAGACAGCATTTTGTTGTTATGATAGGCGCTGAGGTAAAAATAGTGGTCATTGAATACGGTGTCCGGTATGGCCATTCCAAAGCCAATATAAATTTCGGTATTGGGTAAAGCGGCATAGCCTCCGGTATCAAAATGATGGGGCCAAATGCGTATTTCGGTCGCTAGGTCAAAGGCTGCCCGTACTTTTTGCAAGGCATTTTGGGCAAGGGTTCGTAAATCACGTAATCGTTTCAACCCATTGGCATTTGTTAATTTAAAGGTATAATTTGAATCTATGGCGTATGGCAAGTCATAATGTAGATGATAAACATAGGATTTCCCTAAAGTCTCTTTGGAACGCTGTTCCAGCCATTGTACGACTTCTGCATGGGTTTTTCCGTCTAGCGGGAATTTTTCTTTTTGAGAAGCGGTTTCCCATTCCAATGAAAACTCGGTAAAGCGGAATATCAGCGAAACGCCATTTTCAGAAAGCGCACGGGTATGTAGGGTGGCGGTAGTAGGATCATAGCCTAAATTGGTATGCCTATCATCATCTTCCACTTTTACAAAACCAATGGCCGCTGCTGCCAAATATTGTGCCGCTAGGTGTAGCTGTTCTTCCATACTGTATTACCGTTGATGTTCTGGACTCGCAAAGCCCGCTTTGCAACCGGCATCCCACTCATCGGGTTGGTTGCCATGACCGGGAACACCGCCGTTGTCTTTAAGCATTCTGGCCAAATGAAGGCAATTCCAAGTTAGAAATGTGGTATTTCTGTTGGTGAAATCGTTTTCCGGCCCTCCAGAACCTTCATCCCTATAGGACGGTCCTGGTCCCGCTTCGCCCATCCAACCGGCATCTGCTTGTGGAGGCACGGTATAGCCAATATGGGAAAGGGAAAACAAAATGTTCATGGCGCAATGCTTTACCCCATCCTCATTGCCTGTAATTAAGGTCGCACCTACTTTTCCATAATCTCGGTATTGACCTTTGGCATTGAGGAGATGGGTATACCCATACATCCGCTCCAAGACTCGATTACACACAGAGCTTTTCTCCCCTAGCCACACGGAAGTACACAGAACCAAAATGTCAGTAGCATCCACCTCTTTCTGAATTTGGGGCCAATCGTCTTTGTCCCATTCATCGGTTTGGGACATATCCAAGCCCAAGCCAGCAGGAATATCGTAATCCACGGGGCGAATAATCTTAGTTTGGATGCCATTGGCTTCAAAAATCGTTTGGGCAATCTTAATGACCCCCTCAGTGTGAGACAAGATAGGCGTTCGATTGAGCGTGCAGTTTAGGAATAGGGCCTTGAGATCATCATATTTAGCAGGGGCATTTTCGCATTGGTGCTGAGTGAGTTTCGTCAGTTGTTCAGACATAATTCCTCTGGATTGATGGATCAATGTTTGGTTAATTTAGGGAGAAACGGCAAAGGTGAAGCGTTTAAATCAACTCTGGATCAGACATGATTTCGACTAGGGCAGGACCATCGTAAGCTAGGGCCTGAGCGATGGCGTCATCCAGTTCATCCTGTTGAGTCACTCGGATGCCGAACCCACCGCAATTCTGAGCATATTTAGAAAAATCAGGATTGTGTAATGAGGTTTGCCAAACATCCCATTCCCCCGCTCTCTGCTCCTTAGAGATTTTGCCCAACTGATCGTTATGAAGCAGGATATGGGTGATATTCATCTTGTATTTCACGGCGGTTGTAAATTCCGCTAAATATTGCCCAAAGCCCCCATCTCCTGATACAGAAACAATCGGGCGCTCGTGGCCTGCGGCAGCCCAGGCTCCCAGGGCAGCGGGGAAGGCAAACCCGATGGACCCGAGATACCCTGACATTAAAACGGACTGGGCCTGACACTCAAAGTAGCGACCAAAGGAATAGGTGTTGTTGCCCACATCCACGGCAATGACAGCATGGGCGGGTACCCATCGGGTCATAGCGGCAAAAATAGCAGCAGAGTTCAGTCCTTGGCCTCGGTCATCCACTTCTCGACGGGCTTTTTCGGCTCGCCAGATGGCCCAACGCTCGGCGATTTCAGATCGCACATCCTCCGTATCTACCTGCCCCGTGAGGGCAGTCTGCAGCTGCTCCACCACAATACTAATTTCCCCCCAAACAGGCACCTCCACAGGATGAAACTTGCCCAATGCCAGGGTATCAAAATCCACCTGAATAATTGGTTTCCCTGGATAGATGCCCGTGTGGTTGGAAAACGAGGCGCCCAAGACCAGTAATACATCCGCCTCATTCATAAACCAGCTGGCAATGGGAGTGCCGCTGCGTCCCAATACACCACATCCAAGGGGATGATGATCAGAAATCTGCCCTTTCCCTTTAAATGTTGTCAGAACCGGTGCCCCCAGCAGTTCGGCCAAGGCT
>CALGQU010000185.1 GCA_937959125.1 uncultured Croceitalea sp. | reverse complement strand
GCTGTTTGGGTATCGTATTACGTTTACCCACCCCATTAGGTGGGACCCTAAAACAAATTCAGGGTGACATACTGTGAAATTTTCCGAAATGGTGCTATCAATACTACATCATGCTTAACTTGTTTCAGCATCACATACCGCTTAACAGAACAATTCATGACACCCCGAAACAAGTATAGGATGCTATATACTTCGTAATTTTTATTCCATAAAAAATCCCGCCAGTGGCGGGATTTTTTTATACCTTATTCCTAGTTGATCCTACAAGGTCTTCTTTACTGCTACTTCTTGGAACGCTTCTACAATATCTTCCAATTTAATATCATTGTAGTTCTTGACTTGAAGTCCACAATCATACCCTTTGGAAACTTCCTTAACGTCATCCTTAAATCGCTTTAAGGAAGCCAGTTCACCGGTATAAATAACCACACCATCCCTGATTAATCGAATCTGGGAATTCCTGAATATTTTACCATTGGTGACCATACATCCGGCAATAGTACCAATTTTGGATATTTTGAAGGTTTCCCTGATTTCTGCAGTACCCGTAATCTCTTCTTTCATCTCTGGGGACAACATACCTTCCATGGCATCTTTAAGGTCATTGATGGCATCGTAGATAATGGAATACATTCTAATATCGATTTCCTCCTTATCCGCAATATCACGGGCGTTGCCCATAGGTCGTACGTTAAATCCAATGATGATAGCATCAGAGGCACTGGCCAGCAGTACATCGGATTCCGTAATAGCACCTACTCCTTTATGTATGATGTTTACCTGGATTTCATCCGTTGACAATTTCTGGAATGAATCTGTCAAGGCTTCCACAGAACCATCCACATCACCTTTAAGGATAATATTCAGTTCTTGGAAATCACCCAAGGCAATACGCCTACCAATTTCATCCAGAGTAATGTGACGCTGTGTACGTACGGACTGTTCGCGCTGTAGTTGTGATCTTTTGGAGGCAATTTGCTTGGCCTCGCGCTCGTCATCCAACACATTAAACTTGTCACCAGCTTGTGGGGCACCATCCAATCCTAAAATTGAAATAGGTGTTGCAGGTCCTGCTTCTTTAACGTTCTTACCACGCTCATCTTGCATGGCTTTTACTTTTCCGCTACAGGTACCGGCAAGGACATAATCCCCTATTTTTAAGGTTCCAGCTTGCACCAATATGGTACTCACATAACCACGTCCTTTATCCAAAAAGGCTTCGACCACGGTTCCATTGGCCAATTTATCTGGATTTGCCTGCAATTCCAGCAATTCTGCTTCCAGCAGTACTTTCTCCAATAAATCCTTAACCCCATCCCCTGTTTTGGCAGAAATATCATGGGACTGGATCTTACCACCCCAATCTTCCACCAATAAATTCATTTGGGCAAGACCTTCTTTAATTTTATCTGGATTGGCCGTTGGCCTATCAATCTTATTGATTGCAAAAACAATAGGTACACCTGCCGCTTGCGCGTGACTGATCGCTTCTTTTGTCTGTGGCATAATATCATCATCCGCAGCAATTACGATAATCGCAATGTCGGTCACTTGGGCACCCCTAGCACGCATCGCCGTAAAGGCTTCGTGACCTGGTGTATCCAAAAAGGTTATCTTTTGTCCGCTCTGCAAGGAAACCCCATATGCACCAATGTGCTGGGTAATTCCCCCACTTTCACCGGCAATTACGTTTTCCTCACGGATATAATCCAGCAAGGAGGTTTTTCCATGATCTACGTGACCCATTACAGTAACGATCGGTGCCCTTGCCTTTAAATCTTCCGGCTTATCCTCTGCTACCTCAATAACTTCTTCGATATCTGCGGTAACAAACTCTACTTCATAACCAAATTCTTCCGCTACGATGGTCAAGGTTTCCGCATCCAAACGCTGGTTCATGGTCACCATCATCCCAAGGGACATACAAGCGGAAATAATTTGCGTGGTGGACACGTCCATCATGGTCGCCATTTCATTAACGGTTACAAACTCCGTTACTTTAAGCAACTTGCTTTCCAGCTCCTGTTGTTCCAGGTCCTTCTCTGTTTGTTGACGGTGCTGATCTCTTTTCTCTCGACGGTACTTGGCCCCTTTTCCTTTCTTGGACTTCCCTTGGAGTTTTTCCAAGGTTTCCCGTACTTGTTTTTGTACTTCTTCTTCGGTAGGCTCTACTTTTGGAGCGTTGGAACGCTGAACGCCCCCACGTCTGTTTCCAGCTGCGGCCCTACCCCTGTTATTTCCTTGTTGGCCACCCGTATTGCTAACGATCCTTCTTCTACGTTTTTTACGATCGCCGGCTGCATCTGCCTTTTTAGGCTCTTCTTTTTTCTTCTTTGGTTTGTTAAACTGGGTAAGATCAATTTTATCTCCAGTAATCTTAGGACCAGAAAGTTTTTGATACTTGGTCTCTATAGTTTCTGGTTCTGCCGGGGCTTCCTCCTGTTTTGGTTCTTCTTTAACCGTTTCTTTTGGTGCCTCCTCTTTTTTCTGATCTGGTTTTACAATCTCCTTTGCGACAACAACGGGAGCCGTTTCCTCTACTTTGGGCTCTTCTTTTTTAGGAGCTTCTTTTTTGGGGGCTTCCTCTTTTGCGGGAACTGCCTTCTCTTCTTTCTTAGGAACCGGTTTCTTACCGTCCAAATCTATCTTGCCCACCGTTTTTGGACCAGAGAGTTCTGCTTTTCCTTTAATGACCTGCTCGGCAGCTTGTCGCTTTTCACGTGCCAGTCTTCGTTCTTCCTGCTCCTGTTCCATTTGCAAACGAAGCTCTTCTTTCTCCTTTTGCTTTTCCTCTGCAACCTCTTTGGAGGCTACGCGTTTACTTTTATCGGTCTGGAATTCGTCCAACAGCACTTGATACACTTCATCTGTTATCTTGGTTGTGGGCCTTGCCTCAATATCATGTCCTTGAGACACCAAATGGTCCACAGCCCTATCCAGAGAAATGTTCAACTCCCTAAGAACTTTATTCAATCGTATTGTTGGGTTTCCTGCCATAAAAAACGTTACTGTCCCCTTTAAATTAGGTGCTAATATATAGTTTAATCTTCAAACTCCGATTTAAGGATACGAACGACTTCCGCTACCGTTTCCTCTTCCAAATCGGTTCGCTTTACCAAATCTGCCGCATCCTGCTCCAAAACACTTCGTGCGGTGTCCAAACCTATTTTTTTGAACTCTTCAATGATCCATGCATCAATTTCATCGGAAAACTCGGTCAATTCTACATCTTCCTCAACGCCTTCACGGAATACATCTATTTCATAACCAGTCAATTGCCCAGCCAATCTGATGTTATGCCCACCACGACCAATGGCCTTGGAAACTTCCTCTGGTTTTAAGTATACTTGGGCCGTCATTTTCTCATCGTTCAATTTTACGGAAGATACCCTGGCCGGGCTAAGCGCCCTTGTCACCATTAATTGTGGATTTCCCGTCCAATTGATCACATCGATGTTTTCATTGCCCAATTCCCTAACGATACCATGTATACGGGATCCTTTCATACCTACACAGGCACCAACGGGGTCAATTCTATCATCATAGGAATCTACGGCTACCTTGGCTTTTTCCCCTGGAATACGAACCGCTTTTTTAATGGTAATCAAACCATCGAACACTTCTGGAATCTCCTGAAAGAACAATTGTTCCAAAAATTTTGGCGAGGTCCTCGACATAATGATAGAAGGCTTGTTCCCTTTAAGCTCTACACTCTCTATGATACCGCGTACATTATCCCCTTTTCTAAAGAAATCGGATGGTATCTGACGTTCTTTGGGCATAATGATCTCATTCCCCTCATCATCCAAGAGGATAATGGCCTTATGGCGAATGTGGTGTACTTCTGCCGTATAAATTTCACCTTCCAAGTCTTTAAATTGCTTGTATATGGTGGTATTGTCATGCTCATGGATCTTGGATATCAAATTTTGGCGCAATGCCAAAATGGCCCTACGACCCAAATCCATCAACTTCACCTCTTCGGATACATCTTCCCCTACTTCAAAATCAGGCTCAATTTTTCTAGCTTCGGATAAGGAAATCTCTTCGTTGGGCTCTTCTACCTCACCATCTTCAACTACAATTCGGTTTCTCCAAATTTCGAGATCCCCTTTGTCTGGATTGATAATGATATCAAAATTATCATCGGAACCAAACTTCTTTTTAAGCGCATTTCGGAAGACATCCTCCAAAATTGCCATAAGCGTTACCCTATCAATAAACTTATCATCCTTAAACTCTGAAAAGGATTCAATAAGTGCCATGTTTTCCATTGCGGTCTACAATTAAAATTTTAATACAACTTTTGCTTCATCAATTTCAGCAAAAGCAATTTCTTGCTTCTTCTGAACCGTATGTTTTCCTTTACCTATAGGTTTTGGCTCCCTCGCTTTCCACTCTAAGGTAATCGTTTCTTCATTGGCGGCCGTCAAATTTCCTTTGATGGCGGTTTCCCCGGATTTCACTTCTAAGGTTCTACCAATATTCTTTTTATACTGTCTTGGGAGTTCCAGCGGAGCTGTGGCGCCCGCTGAGGTAACCTCTAGGGCAAAATCTTCTTCTTCCCTATCCAAGTTATGCTCAATGGCCCGGCTTACCTCCATACAATCTTTAAGATTGATGCCTTCATCACCATCCAATATTACCGTTATCCTATTGTCCGCCCCTACGGCAAAGCTTATTAAAAACAAGTCTTTACGCTGCTCTAGCGCCGTATTTAAAAGCTTTGCAACCTTTTCCTTAAATACCATTATACTTGCTTTTTTTGACTATCCCCCTCGCCAAACAGATAAGGTATATCTAATAAAAGAGGGGACAAAATGTCCCCTCATGAATACTGTGATATCCGTTCAGTGGTGCAAATATACGATAATTCTATAGTTTGCAAAATTCTTACAAAAGGGTTTTTTTAAGAGAAGACTCCTCGATAGGCCCCAACGAGAGCAATGGATAGAACTCCTCGATACGTTCTTGCAGAACACTCGGAGTACAGGAACCCCGGTCTTTGCGTGTTTCTCATTGCGAAACGTATTGAAATGACCTCTGACCGAGACCGGCAAGCATTATGGATAAAAGAAGTAAATCCCGATACGTAATAAATGAGAAAATACATCAACGGAAAACATAGGATAGAACTCCTCGATACGTTCTTGCAGAACACTCGGGGTCCGGAAGGCTTGGTCATTGAGTGTTTCGCATAGCAAAACGTATCGAAATGACCTTTGACCAGAACCGTTATATTTGAATATGCCAAAAGGGTATGTATATATTTTAGAGTGTTCCAATGGAGGATATTATACTGGAAGCACCATCGATTTAGGGCGTAGGATACAACAGCACCAAAATGGACAAGGTGCAAATTACACAAAAAAGCACTTGCCAATAAAATTGGTCTATCAAGAAGAATACCCAAGGATTGACCTAGCGTTTAAAAGGGAAAAACAGATTCAAGGATGGAGCAGAAAAAAGAAAGAAGCCCTAATCAACTCCCAACAATATAAGCTACCCGAATTAGCCAAAAAGAAATTCCCTGATAAAAAGAAACCCTAATTGAACTTTCCCATGGGCCAACTGAAAAAGACTCCTCGATACGTTCTTGCAGAACACTCGGAGTCCGGAAGGCTTGGTCATTGAGTGTTTCGCATAGCGAAATGTATCGAAATGACCGTAGACTTAGGTAATCATCCAATGAAATCTGAAGAGAACTCCGCGACACGCCTTTGAAGGGTGCTCCCGAAAAGGACTCCTCGATACGTTCTTGCAGAACACTCGGAGTACAGAAACCCCGGTCATTGCGTATTTCGCATAGCGAAATGTATCGAAATGACCTTGCCGTCCTTTAAAACTACCCCACAAAAAAACCCGTCACTTTCGTAACGGGTTTATCCAACTTACGTTGGCCTACTAGGACTCGAACCTAGAACGACTGGACCAAAACCAGCTGTGTTGCCAATTACACCATAGGCCATTCCCATCTAAAATCAAAAACAACGTTTGATATTAGAGCGTGCAAATTTAAAACAAACTTTGGTATCGGCAAATAATTTTAACCACAATCATTATATAAAATTGAATCATAATGCTGTTAAAGGTTTTAGAAAAACCTCGGGGCATCTCTTTTTTATTTGGTAAATTCGCCCCATCAGTAAAGGACATACTTCATGTTTGCAAAAGACTTTGAAAAATGGGACACCATTATGGGCTGGTCCGTTTTCACCATTGCTTTAATCACATTCTTATTAACGGTAGAACCTACCGGTAGTTTTTGGGATGCCGGGGAATATATCACAACCTCCGCCAACTTGCAGGTAGGGCACCCACCAGGAGCACCACTCTTACAAATGATCGGGGCCTTTTTTGCCATGTTCGCTTTTGAAAATTCGCAAATAGCCAGAATGGTAAATACCGTTTCCGTGGTCTCCAGTGCCTTTACCATTTTATTCATGTTTTGGACCATTACCAACCTCACCAGAAAATTAGTCGTTAAAGGTTCCGGTTTAAGCAATTCCAAAGCCATAGCCGTTTTAGGTAGCGGACTTGTAGGCTCTCTTGCTTTTACCTTTTCCGATAGTTTTTGGTTCAACGCTGTAGAGACGGAAGTATACGCAATGGCCAGTTTGATCATGGCCCTTTTGCTATGGATGGGTTTAAAATGGACCGATAATTTGAATGATCCTAGGGGCAACAAATGGTTATTGCTCATTTGCTTTGTGGTCGGTCTTACTTTTGGTGTGCAGTTTATGGGCTTTTTGGCCATCCCTACCATTGGATTGCTTTATTTCTTTAAAAAATATAAAAAGACCACGGTCAAGAATTTTATCATTGCCAATGCCCTAGTGGTCGGTATTTTGATGTTGGTCTATAAATTTTCGCTCACCTATATTTTAAAACTCTTTGGTTGGAGTGAGGTTTTCTTTATCAATGAAATTGGTCTTCCGTTCAATTCCGGGACCATTATCATGGGGCTCGTGTTCATTGCCGTTTTCTATTTTAGTTTGAGTTACACCCGCAAGAACCAATACTACACCGCAAACACCATTATCCTTTGCTTTATGTTTTTGATTCTTGGCTTTTCCTCTTGGTTGATGCTCCCTATACGGGCAAACAGTCAAACGGTGGTCAATGAAAACAATCCAGAAGATGCACGCTCTTTATTGGCTTATTACAATAGGGAACAGTACCCTGGGGTGGATAGCCCTTTTTACGGAGCCTACTATTCCAATGCCTTTGCCGGTGCAGGTGATGATAAGGACGATAGACCCAAGTATGAAAAGGACGAAAAACTGGGCAAATACGTCATTGTCAATCATTACGAAAACGCCTTACAAGGCCCTGATAAAAAACACCTTGGCATTTTACCTCGCTTGTGGAGCGAGCAACATGCGGAAAATTACATGCGGTATTTTGGTCGACTGGATTTTAAGATAAAACCAGAATACATCTCCAATAACGAATTGCGTGGAGCGGTAACCCAATTTAAGCAGCTGGAAGCTTCCGGGGAAATCGATACCGAACAATATTTGGAATTCCTGCGGAGTTTTGGTGATTATATAGAGGTACTACCCCCCACATTGGCAGACAATATCAACTATATGTTCGAGTTCCAATTTGGATATATGTATATGCGCTACTTTATGTGGAATTTTGTTGGCCGGCAAAATGACATCCAAGGCCGTTATGATGAAAATGGCCATTGGCTCAGTGGTATTAAAATTATCGATAGTCTATTTTTGGGCAGTCAGGATAATCTGCCCAGCGATGTGCTGAACAACAAGGCAAGAAATACCTATTTCTTTTTGCCACTCTTATTGGGCTTAATTGGTATCCTATTCCAAATTTCAAAAAATCCAAAACACTTTTGGGCCCTTTTTGTTTTCTTCATGTTTACGGGCCTTGCCATACAGTTTTACACCAACCCCTATATTTTTCAGCCTAGGGAACGGGACTACTCTTTAGTTGGATCGTTTTATATTTTCACTATTTGGATCGGTCTTGGGGTCTATGGTCTTTTTGAAGAGGTTAAAAAATTGCTTAAACCTAAACTGGCAGCCCCCATCATCACGGTTATTTGCTTGTTGGCAGTACCTTTTCTAATGGCGTTTCAAAATTGGGACGATCATGACCGTTCTGGTCGGTATACCGCAAGATCAACGGCAAAAGCCTATTTGGATTCCTGCAAAGAGGATGCAGGGGCCATATTATTTACCATTGGCGACAATGACACCTTTCCCTTATGGTATGCCCAAGATATTGAAAAGCACCGCACGGATGTGCGTATTGTAAACACCAGCCTCTTTGCAACGGATTGGTACATTGACCAAATGAAACGAAAGGCGTACGACAGTGATCCTATCCCCTCGCAGTTGACCCATGACAAATACAGTTATGGTACCCGTGACGCCATTTATCATCAAGAGCTTACGGATAGCCGCTGGGACATCAAAGATTTTATGAATTGGATCGGCAGTGATAAACCGCAGACCAAATTCAAGCATCTTTTTGAAAAACAAGGGCGCGACCCGGAGGATTATCCAAAAAGCACCCAGGAAATTGTCTTTTATCCTACCCATAAAATACGGATTCCGGTCAACAAACAGAACGTGCTGGACAGCGGATTGGTAAAAGCAGAAGATGCCGATTTGATCGTAGACTATATCGATATTGACCTCCCCCAAAGCGCATTGCCCAAAAATAGAATGATGATGTTGGACATTATTGCCAATAACGATTGGAAACGTCCCATCTATTTTTCCGGTGGGAGTTTTGACCGTGCAGAATACATCTGGATGAAGGAATACCTACAGATGGATGGCTTGGTGTACAAATTGGTCCCTATAAAAACAGAGAATGCCAACGCATTTGAATTGGGGAGGATCGATACGGATTTGATGTATGACATTGTCAAGAAATGGGAATGGGGTAATGCCGGTTCCGACATCTACCATGACCCGCAAACGCGGTCTCAAGGCCTTTCCTTTAGAAGCAATCTAGCCCGATTGATGGAAAAGTTGATTGAAGAAGAAAAATTGGATAAAGCAAAGGAAATCATTGACATTACCATGACCAATATCCCATTTGAGTATTTTGGTTTTTATGCCTTTGTGGAACCTTTTGTGGATGGTTATTATAAAGTAGGCGAAAAAGAAAAAGCCCATGAACTGTTTGAAAAACTGAAAACAGTTTACCAAGAACGGTTGGCCTACCATGCAGGGCTAGATCGTTACGAGCAGGAACAAAAGCTGGAAGATATCCTTAGGGATATGGAAGCCTATCGCAGGAATATCGACATTCTTATTCGTAACGAGGACCGTGAAAAGGCGGAAAGCGAGACCTTGATATTCAATGAGTATATAGACCGCTTTACCCAATTTATTGGCGAGGAAGATCAAGAATACTTGAGTAATCCCCAATTGGTAGACCCTGACCTACAGGATTCTATAGAATTGGATAGTCTGCCTTTGGACACCATTCCAATGGTGAAAGACAGCGTAGCGTTGGAGCAATAATTTCACCATGTATAACCCGGCATACTAGGAAGAATACCTTTCGGTTCTTTCCGTTACTAGAGTTGTGGAATCTTTTGCTGATCGGTTTCTAACCGTGACGCGAAATTGAACTATAGCCTAGGAAACCCTTTGGGCATATTTAGTAAAGATTATACCAAGAGTTTTTAAACGTACTCGTTCAAAATACCAATAAGGGTATTAGCATCTTGTTCACCGCTTTGACGCCATACCATCTCTCCCCTTTTATAAATCATAAGCGTAGGAAGGCCTTTGATACGAAGGGCTTGGGAAAGCTCCTTGTTTTTTTCAACATCAATCTTAATGACCTTTCCTTTATCCCCTAGAGCAGCGGCAACATCCCTAAGGACTGGATGCATGGATGTGGATTGTTCGTTCCACTCTGCATAGAAATCCAGAAGGACTGGAATATTGAGGTCTATAAGTTCACCAAATTTAGACATTGTAGATGGGTTGTTTTGCTGCTCAAAAGTAAGAAAAAATGTTAAAGTAATACATGAAGTGAAGGCTTTAGGGGCCTGACAAGGGTTAAATTCACGTTAAAGCCGTTACTATTTTAGGCGTTTTTGCCTTTTCGCAATCGAATCACGGTAATTTCGGGCAATATCCCTACCCTTCCCGGATAGCCAATAAAACCAAAACCGCGGTTCACGTTAATGTACTGCCCAAGTTCCTTATAAATACCCGCCCAGTACTTGTAGCGCCATTTTACGGGGCTCCATTTTATCCATCCCGGTATTTCTACACCAAATTGCATGCCATGGGTATGCCCGCTTAAAGTCAAATGAAAATGATAGTCGTCATTAATGACCACATCTTCCCAATGCGATGGGTCGTGGCTCATCAGTATTTTAAAATCATCTTTTGCAATGCCTGCTTTGGCACGCTCCAGATCCCCAGCTTTTTTAAATCCGCCCCTACCCCAGTTCTCCACACCGACCAAGGCAATACGCTGACCGTCTTTTTCTAGATAGCGATGGGAGTCCAATAGTAAATCAAAGCCTATTTCTTTTTGCAGGTTTTTTAAATCCTCTAGGTTCTGGGTCTTGGCGGTCTCACTTTCCCATTGGGTATAATCGCCATAATCATGGTTTCCTAAAACCGAAAATTTCCCATCCTTAGCTTCCAATTTGGCAAATAACGAAGCCCATGGCTTCATTTCTTCGGCCTTATCGTTCACCAAATCCCCGGTAAAAAGGATAACATCACTTTTTTGTTCGTTAATGAGGTCTATACCATAACTTACCGCTTCCTTATTGTCAAAACTACCACTGTGCACATCGGAAATTTGGGTAATCTGATAGCCATCAAAAGCATTGGGGAGGTCCTCAAAAGTCAAGTCATAACTCAGCACCTTATAGTTGTACTTTCCCTTGTACATACCATATAACAAGGCTCCAAAAGGTAAAGCAGCGATTCCAAGGCCTATGGCACTTACGAATTTCCTTCGGGAAGGAAAATACTTGCTTTGGTCACCGGCCAAGCCATTGATTTTGTTGTACCCGTATACCACAAGGCGCACTACATCCTCGATCAACAAGAAAAAGCCCAAAAACAACGCCAATAAAAAAAACGAAAAGAAAATACCGCCAGCAATAGAAATAGCCCCCCTAACCCCATCCCCGGGCACATAGTTCATGACCCTTACAATCAAATTTATCCATGCAAAGAAAAATAGTACGGCATATAATACTTGTGCCCAAGAGCTTTTGAACAAGGTTTTAAATCCTTGAAACCCATAAATGGCCAATACGATATACAGGATGGATAAAATGGTTAAAAAGCGTGTCATAAATAAATTTTTGCAAAGGTATTCGTTTCAAAAGGCTTCACCGTCTCTTTGAATATTATTTAACGATTTGCACTATTTGACGAACGATATCCTCGTTCGTTACAGCGATTTGTTGTTCCTGCAAATGTTTTTCGGATGTAAAACTAAGGGAGGGTTGACTCGTGATCCTGTTGGTAAAATCCGTCCCGGAAAAATGGAGGGCATTAAAACCTGCTTCCTTAAAAATATGCGCATTGGCATCGTTAATACCCGCTCCCGGCATCAATTCCAGTCTGGTCAACGATTGTTTTAGTGACTTCAATACCTCCAAACCCATTTTGGCCGTAGTTTCCCCTCCAGAACTCAACACCGTATCCACGCCCATGGTTTCCAACTCCAAAATAGCTTCCTCTTTATTGGGAATCCAATCAAAAGCGCGGTGAAAGGTAAATTGTAAAGGCTTGGCCTGTGCCACCAATTGTTGGGTACGGTGCCTATCCAAAGTGCCGTCCGCATGGAGGACTCCGGAGACAATACCGGCAACCCCAAGCTCCTTGCAGGCTTCCAAATCTTGTTGCAGCACTTCAAATTCAGTATCCGAATAGGTAAAATGCCCGCTTCTAGGACGCAACAGTACATGAACGGGAATGGTCAATCTTTCCAGCACCAATTGCAATACCCCATATGAGGGTGTTATTCCCCCAATACCCAATTCTGAACAGAGTTCAATTCTGTCTGCCCCGGCGGCTTGGGCATTTAATGCAGATTCCAAAGCGTTGCAACAAACTTCAACCAACATAGTGTTATCTTTAAAACGAACTTAGTAAACTCCTAAAATAGACAACGCAAACATGCAAAGACGTAATTTTTTAAAAAAATCGGGCTTAACCACAGTGGGCGTACTCGCCGCTCCATCCTTAACTTCTTGCAAACCAGAACATAAAGAAGATACAGCCATACAAACTACAAAGCAACCTACCGTGATCTGTACATGGAACTTTAGCAATGCCAGCGCCAAAGCCTGGGAAGTCCTTGAGGCTGGCGGAAATGCCTTGGATGCCGTGGAGCAGGGGGTTATGGTAGAAGAGAACGATGTAAACAACCAAACCGTTGGTGTGGGCGGCAGGCCGGATCGTGATGGCAAGGTCACCCTAGATGCCTGTATCATGGACAAAGATGCGAACTGTGGTGCTGTGCTGGCTCTGCAAAACATTGCCAATCCCATTGCGGTGGCCCGTAAGGTAATGGAAAAGACCCCGCATGTGATGCTTGCCGGAAAAGGTGCTGAACAATTTGCCATAGAAGAAGGCTTTAAAAAAATGAATCTCTTGACCGAAAAATCAAAACAGGAGTGGCTTAAATGGAAGAAAACCTCCAACTACGAAACACCTATCAATATAGAAAACCATGATACCATTGGCTTATTGGCCCTTGATGGAAATGGCGATTTTGCCGGGGCTTGTACCACTAGTGGTATGGCCTATAAAATGGCCGGCCGGGTTGGGGATTCGCCCATTATTGGTGCCGGTCTTTTTGTGGACAATGAAATTGGTGCTGCTACTGCCACTGGCGTTGGCGAAGAAGTCGTTCGTACCGTGGGGAGTTTTTTAATTGTGGAATTGATGCGCCAAGGGAAAAGCCCACAGGAAGCATGTGAGGAAGGCGTCAAAAGGATTGTGGCAAAAAACAAAGGTCGTAAGGATTTTCAAATTGGTTTTATTGCCATGAACAAAGCAGGGGAAACCGGAGGCTATTGTGTACATCCTGGTTTCACCTACCGTAAGTTCGACCCAAGTGGTCATGAGAACGTACCCGTCGAAAGCTTTTATTCTTAGACTGGGGAACTTTTTTGAATGTCAAATCTTTTAAAAACTAGAATTTATTTAAAAAGTGGTTTCTTCCCTCTTTTCCCTATTTTTAAGAAATCATATACCAACTTCCTACTTCAAAAAAAAATGACCGATGCCCGATGTAATTGAGACCCCGCCACAGCAAAAAAATTGGTTGCAACGTCTAAAGGATGAGAGCTGGGAAGCCGAACTGCTGGTTTCCGCAGTTGCTATTTTTGCTATCCTAAATTCTTTTGGCTTAGTGGATTGGATGGTGGACATCTTTATTGAAAAGCTTAACCCAAACCAATATGGTGTCGCTTATTTTATTGTGGTAACAGGCTATTTGGCCATTGGTATTTTAGCGGCCATGTTTAGCCTACACTTTGCATTACGTGCCTATTGGATCGGTTTGGTAGGCCTAAATTCCGTTTTTCCGGACTATAGCCTTGACGATAGTGCCTTTTCCCCTATTTACACAAAAAAAATGTTGGGCTTTCTACCCAAGTTATCCGATGCCATTGATAAAGTAGATGAATTGTGTAGTGTTATATTTTCAGCGGCATTTGCATTGATGCTCATCTATACCTACCTCACCCTTTTAGCCATCCTTTATCTCCTGCTCTACAATAGCGTAGTTGAATATGTTCCATCAGGGATACTACTTATACCACTTTACATTTTGGGAATATTCGTCTTTTCGGGTATGATCATTGGGATTTTGGCCAATTTGAAGAAGTTTAAGCATCATGAAAACATTCAACATACCTACTTCCTTTTTGGAAAATGGAACGGCTACCTTTTGTATGGCCCATTGCACAAAAGTGTTTTAATGATTACCATGATTTTTGGCACCAATTTTAAGAAGAAAAAATCTTTGGTGCGATTGGTACTCATTATGTTCACTTTTGGATTTGCGTTTACCATATACAAAATGACGCAATCCAATTATCACTACCTTATCAATGCGGATAGGACCTTTGATGATACGCGGGAATACCCGGAATTTTATCAGAATTTAAATCAGGGGCAAAAGTTTCTTTTGGGGCCAGAAATACATAGTAACCAAATTGAAGGTAAGACCCTCCAACTGTTTCTTCCTGTTTTTGACCACGAGTCCAAAAGCATGTATAACAGCTGTAATATATTGACCCTAAAAAAGGAAGCTGAAGAAAACGACAAACTGGAACGATGGCGACAAAACACGGAATGCTTACAAAACCATCACGAATTGTATTTGGACGGGGAAGGGATTTCATTTCAATTTTTAAAAACCGAACATTCCAGGACCGGTCAATTTGGACTGCTTGCCTTTATTGACGTATCCCACCTGTCCACGGATCTACATCGTTTACGGATAAAAAGAACGATTGACGAATCAAATACCAAGGAATGGGTTGTTCCTTTTTATTATTCCGGGAAATAAATAAATCGGGACATCCCAATCATAAAAAATAAAACCCTTTTCCCTATTTTTAAAAATTCGTACTGCTAACTTCGTACATCAAAAATTTGACTCAATGTCTGACCAAAAAAGACTTTTTTTATTAGATGCCTATGCGTTGATTTTCCGTGGGTACTACGCGTTGATAAAAAACCCAAGAATCAATTCCAAAGGCATGGATACCTCTGCCATAATGGGGTTTATGAACTCCTTGTTCGATGTCATCAAACGCGAAAAACCGGACCATCTGGCCGTTGCTTTTGACAAAGGGGGCAGTGTTGAGCGTACCGAGCTTTTTGAAGACTATAAAGCCAATAGGGACGAAACCCCGGATGCTATAAAAATAGCCGTTCCCTACATACAGAACATCCTAAAAGCCATGAAGATCCCCGTTGTGGAACTGGCAGGTTATGAAGCCGATGACCTTATTGGCACTTTGGCCAAACAAGCCGAAAAAGAAGATTACAAGGTTTTTATGGTAACTCCGGATAAGGATTTTGGGCAATTGGTATCTGAAAACATCTTTATGTACCGCCCTGCCCGTATGGGTAATGGCATTGAAATCTGGGGTATCCCGGAAATCCAAAAACGCTTTGGTGTAGAACGCCCAGAACAGGTTATCGATTATTTGGGAATGATGGGTGATGCCAGTGACAATATTCCCGGCTTACCAGGGGTTGGCGATAAAACGGCCAAAAAGTTTTTGGAACAGTTTGGCGACATGGAAGGGCTTTTGGCCAATACGCACCAGCTGAAAGGGAAAATGAAGGAGAAGGTGGAAGCCAATGCGGATTTAGGTCGGCTTTCCAGAAAATTGGCAGAAATCAAGATTGATTGTGAGGTAACTTTTAATGCTGATGATTATGAAATGTGTGAACCGGATGCGGCCCAAGTACAGGAAATCTTTGAAGAACTGGAATTTAGACGTCTAAAAGATCAATTTATCAAGCTTTTTTCTGGGGAACCGGAACCAGCTACCCAAAGCAACAGCACCTCAACGACCAAAAAAGAAGCGCAAGCCGCCGGTAGTGGACAGTTTTCCCTTTTTGGAGGGAATCCTTCCGATGCCCCGGCCACCGTAAAAGATAGCAGTAGCAGAAATAAAATAGCGGACGTTTCCCATTTTTATCAGTTGGTGCAGCCCGGTTTGGCCATGGACCTGTTTTTAAAAGAGCTGCGACAACAGCCATCAGTTTGTTTTGATACGGAAACCACCTCCATCAATCCGTTGGAGGCAGAATTGGTAGGTATAGCCTTTAGTTGGAATCCCGGTACCGGTTTTTATGTTCCCTTTCCGGAGGAAAAACAAGAGACCGAAAAATTGATCGTACAACTGCGTCCTTTTTTTGAGGCGGAAAACATCGAGAAAATAGGACAGAACTTAAAATATGATATTAAGGTGATGCAAAATTATGGGGTGGACGTTAAAGGTCCGCTCTTTGATACCATGTTGGCCCATTACCTGATCAATCCGGATATGCGCCATAATATGGACGTATTGGCAGAAACCTACCTCAACTACACTCCGGTTTCCATTACCGAACTCATCGGCAAAAAAGGAAAGAACCAATTGAGCATGCGCGATGTTCCAGTTGAAAAACAAACGGAATATGCCGTTGAGGATGCAGATGTTACCTTCCAATTGGCAAAGCATTTTAGACCAGAACTTGCCGAAGCTAAAACGGAAAAACTCTTCCAAGAGATTGAGGTTCCGCTGCTACGCGTATTGGCGGATATGGAAAATGAAGGTATTAATCTGGACAAAGCATTTTTGGGTTCCCTATCGGACGACCTCAACAACGATATCCTAAATTTGGAGAAGCAAATTTATGAGGCTGCCGGGGAAGAATTCAATATTGGTTCTCCCAAGCAATTAGGCGAAATTCTATTCGATAAACTTAAATTGGTAGACAAGCCCAAAAAGACCAAAACCGGGCAGTATTCCACGGCGGAAGATGTCCTTTCCTATTTGGCCAAAGACCATGAAATCATTCAAAATGTTTTGGATTATAGAGGGCTTGCAAAACTAAAAAGTACTTATGTAGATGCCCTACCGGAACAGGTGGAGGCAAAAACCAACCGCGTCCATACGGATTATATGCAAACCGTTGCCGCTACGGGAAGGTTGAGTAGCAATAACCCCAACCTACAGAACATTCCCATCCGCACGGAGCGTGGACGACAAGTACGGAAAGCATTTGTTCCCCGTGACGAAAATTACGTATTGCTCGCTGCGGATTATTCGCAAATAGAGCTGCGTATCATCGCTGCATTGAGTGAGGAGGACACTATGATAGAAGCGTTTAAAAACGGCATGGACATCCACGCCGCGACCGCTTCAAAAGTCTTTAACGTTCCTTTGGAAGAGGTGACCCGGGAACAACGTAGCAACGCCAAGACCGTAAACTTCGGGATTATCTATGGGGTTTCCGCTTTTGGATTGAGCAACCAAACGGATTTGACACGATCGGAATCCAAGGAATTGATAGATACCTATTACAAGACCTATCCCAAACTTAGAAATTATATGGGAGAGCAAGTAGATTTTGCCAGGGATAATGGGTATGTACAAACGGTTCTGGGGAGACGGCGGTATTTAAAAGATATCAATGCCGGTAACCAAGTGGTACGCGGTGCCGCGGAACGGAATGCCGTAAATGCCCCCATACAGGGGAGTGCGGCAGATATCATAAAACTGGCCATGATCAATATCCATAAAAAACTAGCGGAAGGCAATTACAAAACTAAAATGCTTTTGCAAGTGCATGATGAACTCGTCTTTGACTGCTACAAACCGGAATTGGAGGAAATGAAAACCTTGATAAAAACGGAAATGGAAAATGCCTATCAAATGACCGTTCCTTTGGATGTAGAAGTAGGTATTGGTGAAAATTGGTTGGAGGCGCATTAGGGAAAAGTTCAAAGTAAAGTTTGTCTCCACTGCATTTATGGGGATCAAAAGAACATGCAAAGTCTAAATAAACAATTCCGTGAAAACCCCAATTTCATAGTAGCATGATTTTTGTAACTTTATTGTAAAGCATTGAAATGAGTACATCAGAATTTAACACCACTAAGAAAGAATTGGTTGGCTGGATTGAATCTTTAAAAGATGATGCCATTGTGGGTTTATTGAATTCGGTAAAACTATCGAGTGAAGGTAAATCTGGTGATTGGTGGAATGAACTCACAGAAAGTGACAAAGTAAACATACTTGCCGGTATAAAGGATTTTGAACAAGGTCGTACGATGAGCTCAAAAGACTTTTGGGAAAATCTTACCAATGGATAACGTAATTAAGGTAAAGTGGACTGAAAGGTCACTTTCGAATGCGCTTGATATTAAGAATTATCTGAAGGTTAATTTTACAAAAAGGGAAGTTTTAAAGTTTGAAAACCTTTTGAAACAATTTGAAAATACCGTTTCAAATTTCCCAACGCTATATCCTGAATCAGAAAGCAAGAAGCCTTTAAGAAAAGCTGTTATCCATAAAAGAACGACTGTTTATTATGTGTTCAAAGAAAATATTGTGACTGTAATCGCCATGAAGGACAACAGACAACGTAACCCTAAAAGTTAAAGTTCAAATAAAGGATGAAACTAAGTAACTCATTTAAAGGCTCACTAAGGACATTTGCATATTTTATGTCTAGTGGAACCCATAACATG
>CALGQU010000184.1 GCA_937959125.1 uncultured Croceitalea sp. | reverse complement strand
GGGCTTCACCCCATTTTTGGATTCCCTGACCACAAAATCCCTCTATTGGGAAAACTGCTTAAGTAATACCGGACGTACTTTTGGGGTATTGCCGTCCCTACTGGGATCTCTGCCGTTTGGAAAAAGTGGGTTTATGGAATTGGAAACATATCCCAATAAGCTCACCCTTTTTAGTATTTTAAAGAACAATGACTATAAAACCGCCTTTTATCAGGGTACCAATAGCTCCTTTGATGGCGTGGACAGGTTCCTACAAAGCGAGAACGTAGATTTTGTATTGGATAAATCCGGTTTTGGAAATAAGTATGCGGTGCATAATGAAAATGGCTCAGATGCTACGTGGGGCTATCCGGACAAAGAGCTTTTTAAAAAGAGTATGAGCTTGCCAAGAGATAATAAGCAGCCACGCTTGGAAGCTTATATGACCATTAGTAACCACGAACCTTTTATACCGCCAAACCAAGCGTTTTATGAAAAAGAGGTGCAGCGGATTTTGGCATCCAAAAGTTTTGATTCGAGGACAAAGAAAATTATCAATAAAAATGACAATGTATTTGCCACCCTTTTATATACGGATAGTGCCTTGCAATTTGCTA
The DNA here is from genome assembly GCA_937959125.1 of uncultured Croceitalea sp. Classification (GTDB taxonomy): domain Bacteria; phylum Bacteroidota; class Bacteroidia; order Flavobacteriales; family Flavobacteriaceae; genus Croceitalea. The sequence continues at coordinate 6,960 of CALGQU010000184.1, read as the reverse complement.
TGGAATCGTATAGGGAACAACCGGGTTATGACAATACGATATTCATTATCACGGGAGACCATAGATTGATTCCCATACCGCAACGTAATGCGATCAGCAGGTTCCATGTTCCCTTGATCATTTATAGTCCCTTATTAAAAGAGTCTAGAAAAATGAGCGCACTTTCTTCTCATTTTAACGTTACACCATCTTTATTGGCCCTATTGGAAAATGCCTATGAGATGAAAATGCCAAAAAAAGTAGCTTGGATGGGCGATGCCTTGGATACCTCAGAGGAGTTTAGGGCTACCAAAAACATCCCGCTTATGAGAAATAAGAACGAGCTTAAGGAATATGTTAGCAATGAAAAGTTCTTTTCTGACGGCAATATTTATGAATTGGATGCACAATTAAATTTGGGAAGTTCCTTTAGTGGTGGCGGTATAAAGAACAAACTAAAGGCCTTTAAGGAATTAAATGCATATGTGACCACTAACGATAAAATTATACCGGATAGCTTAGCCATATTTACCATAAAACAAGAAAAATTCACCAATAGTGAAATGGTATGGATCAATAGTCAAGCCAACGGTAGGAACTTTGATGACTTCTACAGAGCCGCACGTAAACTCGCATTGACGGACAAATATGATAAGGCTTTGTTATTGAGTAGATATATATTATCTGAGTCCCCCAGCCATATAGACACCAAAATATTGACGGGAAGAATAAACGCATGGCGCGGTAATCGCGATGAATCCATTGAAATTTTACGGGCATGTGTCAAAATGAACCCAAATTATATAGACTCTTATGCCGCTTTGTTCGACGTGTATTTCTGGACCGGAAGACACAAAGACGCCCTGGAACTTATAGAGCAAGTACGTGCCAATAGTTCTAGTGCCAACGACATCGAATCTAAAATAGTAAGGGCCCAAAGAGAGGCAAAAAAGAACAATATAGTCGCCAACAACCTATGAACCGATCAACCAAACTAACCTTTTTACTCTTTTGCTTGTGCTGTTTAGCAAGTACATGGGCGCAGTATGCGGACGTTTCGTTTGAAGATGGAGAACTCTTTAAAGAAGCCTATGATCTGGCTTATGAAGGAAAACATAAATCCGCAAACAAACTCCTTTCCCAAAAATTGACCAAGGAGCGGGAAAATTTGGAAGCCAGATTTTTATTGGCCAGAACCTATAGTTGGAGTGGGGAATTTGAAAAAGCCAGGCAAGAGTTCAATGTTATCATTTCCAAAGAAAAGAATAAAAGCGATTATTGGGCTGCAGCGGTAAAGAATGAGCTCTATGCCAAAAGTTATAGCGTGGCGCTAGGTCTTGCCAATAAAGCATTAATCTACATCGTAGACGACAAGGAGCTCTTACGACTCAAAAAATTGGCATTGGAAGGTATTGCCAATATCCAATACAGTACGCAAGGTTGGCATAATACCGATAGTGAGGTTTCCAAGAAAAATGAACGTAAGGCCAAACGTAAAAAAGGAAAATCCAAAGAAACCGCGGAGTTGGAAGGAACTGACGGACAAAAAGATGCGCAGGACAAAGTTGCGGAAAAGGAGCCTGAAAAACACAGGGTTGGCATACGGAATGCTTTTACCGTGTTCAATGAACGCTTTGATCCCATCGTATTTTCTAGCCTTAGCTATGGGTATAAAACCAAAATTGGACGCTTGATTCCAAAGATCAATTACAACAACAGAAACGGGGTCCATGGCTTACAATATGATATTGATTTTTATCCCAAAATTTTTAAAAAGGTATACGCTTATCTTAACTACGGATATTCCAATTCCCCTATTTTTCCCAAACAAAAATTTGGGGGGGACATGTATTGGAACCTTCCAAAAGGAATAGAATTGTCCGGAGGCGGAAGATATATTAAAACCGCCTCAAGGAACGTTACCGCCATTACCAACTCCTTGGGATACTACAAGGGCAATTATTATTTTTCTTTGCGGTCTTTTGTATCTCCTAGGGATAATAACCTTTGGAACGTTTCTGGAAACTTGTTGGTTAGAAAGTATTTAAGGGACGGCGAGAATTTTGTAGGCGTAAGTGGTGGAGTGGGTTTTACCCCGGAGTTACAACAGGTATTCAGTGGTCAAACTTTATTGGCTGAAACCCTATTTTTTGTAGGATCGCAGCGTCTAAATTTTGAATATCAGTTTACACCAAAAAAATCACCTAACATTTACAGGGCAAACATTGGCGTAAGACGCCAAGAGATAGCCTCTAACCTTGGGAACTATTTTTGGGCATTTTCAGCAGGGCTGACCTATCAGGTAAAATTTTAGCACATATCGCCGCGCTCCTCCTCAATAGGTATAGGCTAGTCCTCATCAAAGACCCACTTATCCGCATACATGCCGTATACTAGGCCTATTTCGTTTTCTTGTACATATTTCTCGTCCTTGCCGGGATCAAAGTTTACATTGTACACATAGACCTTTATCCCATGATCCCTTAGCTGCACGAGTAAATCCAGTTGACTTCTGATAATCCTGCGGGATAGGGCTACATAGTTAATGTTGTTTACCTTAAGATAGTTTACTTTATCCCCCGGTATATCCAATAATGGCTGTTGGGAAATCATGACGTTGATTCCTTTTCTGGAAGCTTCGTCCATGGCCAGTGCACTAAAGAGTTCCATAATCAAACGATCCTTGTCCACAAATTTATTGGCAAAGGACACAGGGTCGTTCAGTTTATCGGTAATCAAAATAGCATCAGGATGGGCAGCAAACCATGCATTGATCGCATCCATATCCAAAGTAGTATAATCCCCATAAATCTTATGTTTCTTAAATTCGGCATGGGTAGGGGGCAGGTTTCCTTTGAAATCCGTAAAACGGGACCACATGCCCCAATCGTGGGCCGCGACCATTTTACCGTCAGCGGTGGTAATGATATCCAACTCAAACAGACGGAAGCCCTTTGCATAGTTCTCGTCAAGTGCTTGTTTGGAATTGGTAGATTTTATGCCCTTGACTTCACCACCTGCATGGGCAATGTAACGGTCGTTGCTAGGCTCAAATTCATAGGTGATTTTTGGAAAATAGAATTTCTCCGGACCAGAAATAGTATAGTTGTCCAAAGTTCTGGAAAGGCTATTGACATCCATTGCTTCATATACCTCACCATTGTTGTAATACATAACATAGGCCTCTCGGCTTTTTAAAACGGCAAGTTGCGACAACCCCAATTGCTCTAGGGATTTCGCATTTTTGAACGTACCCTTGACCGCACTATCATGCGCTAAAATGGCAAAAAACACCTTGTCCGCCATCATTTCCTTGATGTAGGCGGTGCATTCTTCCAGTTGCCCTTCACTACCATAGGTGTCAAAAGACAGGTACTCGTAAGAAGTAGGGGAGAGCACATGGACCAAGGTAAGACCACGTTCTAAGGTTTCGGTAATTTCCCCCAGCTTAAAATTGCTTCGTTTTTTTACGTTAAAACCATTGCTGTTCAATACAAGTTCCGGTGTATTGGTTCCCTGCCCCATTGCGGAAAAGGACACACCAAGGATAAAGAATACCACCACTAAAAAAAGGGTGAAATGGGGACCGTATGTTTTCATAGTTTGTTTGTAAAAAGAATCCATACTATAAACGGTCATAAATTGTGGTTATTGCAATAAAACAGAGTATAGTCTGTCTATATGATACTATTGGAAATGGATTCTTAACAATACTTTCACAACAAAATCTTACAAGTTCACCACAAAATCTTGTCAAGAAAGACGTAATCGGATAAGTTTACGTTCATAAAGGTAGACCCGAATTTTAAAACCTAAAAACCTATGTTGTACGATACCTACGGAGAAGAGTATTTGGCTTTTCTACAAGAATTAAATGAGATATTGAGCTTGAACGAATTAGCGGAATTAGATTATTTATAACCAATACCTAAATCTTAAACCCATGGAGAAGCAGAATCAAGAAAATAATGCCTACGTGAACTTCATCCAGAATTTAAATGAAATTCTTGGTGATTTCAACATCAACAAATTGAATTGTTCTTAAGTTTATGTTTATATCAGAAAAAAGGGGTTGTTAGTTGTAACAGCCCCTTTTTTTGTTGTGTCTACTTTTTATCTTAACCATACTACCCCAAATAGGTCTTTAGTATTTTACTTTTGGAATTGTGTCGCAATTTACGAATGGCTTTTTCCCTAATCTGTCGTACCCGTTCCCGGGTCAAATCAAAAGTACTCCCTATTTCTTCCAAAGTCATTGAAGGCTGTTCCCCAATACCATAATAGAGTCGCACAACATCCGCTTCCCTAGGTGATAAGGTGTCCAAGGCCCTGTTAATTTCCGTATTCAAAGACTGGTGCATTAGATCCCTGTCCGGTTTTGGGGACTCCCCTGCGCGCATCACATCATAAAGGCTGGAAGTTTCCCCTTCTTTTAAAGGGGCATCCATGGAGACATGGCGCCCAGAATTCTTTAGCGACTGCTTTACCTCGGTAACGGTCATGTCCAGTTCTTTGGCTATTTCCTCTGGTGAAGGTGGCCTTTCATGGGCCTGCTCCAGATAGGAAAATGTTTTTTTGATTTTGTTGATGGATCCAATCTTGTTCAAAGGCAAACGAACTACCCTGGATTGTTCTGCCAACGCTTGCAGAATGGATTGCCGTATCCACCACACAGCGTAGGATATGAATTTAAAACCACGGGTCTCATCAAAACGTTTGGCCGCCTTTACCAAGCCAACATTTCCTTCATTGATCAAATCCGGCAACTTAAGACCTTGGTTTTGGTATTGCTTGGCTACGGAAACCACAAACCTTAGGTTGGCATTGGTCAATTTTTCTAAGGCTATTTGATCCCCTTCACGGATTCTTTGTGCTAGTTCAACTTCTTCTTGGGCAGTTATTAAATCAATTTTGCTAATGTCTTGTAGGTATTTGTCTAGGGATTTGGACTCGCGGTTGGTTACCTGCTTAATGATTTTTAATTGCCTCATTCTTTCATTTTAGTTTTAGTGTATAGCCTATCAGTATACATTTTTAGAATTAAAATTCCAAATGGGTTTAGGTAATCTTTTCAAAAAATTATCCCCATAAGCCCAGATGGGTACTAATTTGGGGGATAATTGCGATTGTTGATAGTCTATGAATTATTTACTAAAAAAGTCACCTTAAAAACTTGAAAAATGCGGTAATTTTGTAAGGTTTCTTGGGCAAGAACCCGTGCAAATTGGATTTATTCCCCATGTTTAGATGGTAGGTAAGCCTTGTTGGACAAGAAATCAATTGAATATGGGACTGGGCCAGAAGCCTCAACTAAAACGACCGATAAAAAAAATTGATTCCGTTTGGAAGTAGAAAAGAAAATTGTAAAAAAGAACCTTTATAACTATCAGCTAGAAGATTTAAAACGCATCTTTAAGCAGCTGGAAGAATTGCCCCAAGGCAGTAATATCTTGTATCAATTGCCTACGGGTGGGGGCAAGACCGTGGTTTTTTCAGAAATAACAAGGCGGTATATAGCGCAGGCCAAAAAGAAGGTGGTGGTGCTTACCCATCGCATAGAATTGAGCCGGCAGACTTCTAAAATGTTGAATGGGTTTGGGGTAACCAACAAAATAATCAGTAGTGATGTAAAGGAATTGGACGATCAAGACGAGTTCATGTGCTTTGTGGCCATGGTGGAAACCTTGAACAACCGCTTGCAGGAAGAAAAAGTGAAAATTAAGGATATTGGTCTGGTCATCATTGATGAGGCCCACTACAATTCCTTTAGAAAGCTGTTCAAGTATTTTGAGGAAGCCACTATTCTAGGAGTCACCGCAACCCCGTTGAGTTCCAATATAAAATTGCCCATGAAGGACCACTATCAGAAGTTGATCGTGGGTAAATCCATCAAATCCTTGATTGCCGAAAACTTTTTGGCAAAGGCCAACCTCTATAATTTTGATGTTAGCCTTAAGAGTCTAAAATTGGGTATCCATGGCGATTATACCGTAAAATCATCCGATGAGTTTTATGGGAACCAAAGTATGTTGGGCAAATTGATGACAGCCTATGAAGAGGTGGCCAAAGGTACCAAGACCCTTATTTTTAACAACGGTATCAATACCTCCCACTATGTATACGAAACCTTTAAAAAAGCTGGGTATAACGTCAGGCACTTAGATAATAGGAATTCTGCAAGCGAACGAAAGGAGATTCTGGAATGGTTTTCCACCACCCCAGATGCCATCTTAAGTTCCGTAAGTATCTTGACCACCGGTTTTGATGAACCTACGGTGGAATCCATTATTCTGAATAGGGCTACACGCTCGTTGACCCTGTATTTTCAAATGATCGGTCGTGGTTCCCGGGTGTTGCCCAGCAAATCGGAATTCAATGTTGTCGATTTAGGGAACAATATTGCCCGCTTTGGTCCGTGGGACGAGCCGGTGGATTGGCAGGAGATTTTCCATTTTCCGGATTTTTATTTGGAAAACATTAAAAATGACGAAGAAATTGAACGAGAGTTCGTCTACGAAATGCCGGAGGAGCTCAAGGCCAAGTTCAGCAAATCCCATACGATCCAATTTGATATTAAAGCAGAGTACAAAAAGGTTTTTGCCGAAGGAGGAAAATCTAAAGTGGTCTTGGAACGCAGTATTGAGCAACACGCCCAAATCTGTGTGGAAAATAGTGAAGACGTTTTTGATGCAAGAATCTTGGCCAAGGAACTTAAGGAAGAAATAGCCTACCGGGTACGCCAATATTCCTATTGTATTATGAACAATACCAAGAACTATAAGGAATGGTTGGAAGAAGACTATGAGCGTAAACTCCGTTCCAGCATTTCCAAGAAGTTTGCCCAGATGATGTAGTGGGGAAGGAGTTAAAAGTTAAGGGTTATGAGCTAAGGGTAGGTAGTCAATTTTGAAGAGGAGTCTACAAGTTAGAAGTGAGCAGTGAACAGTTAGAAAGAGGAATTAAAAAGTTATAGATTGAGCA
>CALGQU010000183.1 GCA_937959125.1 uncultured Croceitalea sp. | reverse complement strand
TATGGTTTTCTAAAACAACATGCCTTTTTTGGGCGTGGAACAACCTTGGCCCCAAATGAGGAACGGGCCATATTTACCTACCATGTTCCAGTAACCAAAGTGGATAGCCTATTTGCATATCTGGGCATTACTGACGAAGATGATGACCCTTTTACCATAGAGGTCATTTACACCTCCATTTATGAGGACGAACTTTGGAAGGTAACCACCGATGAAAGTATTCCTGAAAGACTGGATCGATGATCAAACTCTTTAGAAAAATCCGTCAAAAACTACTTTCCGAGAGTAAATTCTCCAAATACCTCCTCTACGCCATTGGCGAGAGTATTTTGGTGGTGATAGGGATTTTAATTGCGCTACAGATCAATACTTGGAATGAAAACAATAAACGCAAAAAAAAGGAGCAAGTATTGCTGCATGAGCTTAAGGACAATCTTAAAAGTGATCTGAGGGATTTGGATTTCAATATCCTGAACAATGGAAAATTAACGCGTTCCAATGAAATGATCAAAAAGGCGCTGGAACAAAAAATACCGTACAATGATTCGTTGAAATCCCATTTTGGAAACATTCTTGGCAATTACCTTCTTACAGAAAACACGGCCGCCTGGGAAAATCTAAAATCGACGGGCTTGGACCTTATTTCCAACAATTCCCTCCGTAATGGGTTATCCTATTTGTACTCCTCCAAATACAAATACATTGAAGATTTAGAGGAAAATCTGGACAACCCCTATCAATGGGACCATCTATATCCCCAAGTTTTAAAACATATCACCTTAGAAAAACTATGGGTTTCAGGAAAACCAAACAACTACGACGATTTGCTTAATGACAAAGAATTCTTGGAAGTGCTAAAAATGAATATCACAACACGTCATTTTATGCAAAGTCAATATGAAAAAACCAAGGTGCTCGTAGTTTCATTATTAGATCAAATAGACGGACATATGAAATGTCTTGATGAGTAAGCCTTTGCCAAAACCAGCTTCATTAAATAAGATTGCCCAACACTAGGTAAGTCCATTTTTTTTTCCACAACCGAGCATACTCTTAAGGTAATCCACTATCTTAAGGCCCCTTACTATCAATCAAATAAAAATACGAACCAAATGAACGTAATTCTCAAAAAATCCAATGTCGTTTCCCTTGTTGCAACCGTTCTTTTTTGCTTACAAGCAACCCGATCTTTTTCCCAAGAAACCAAACTGATGCACCAACCTGCATTGAGCGATTCCCATATCGCTTTTATCTATGCGCAAGACCTATGGGTCGCCAGTAGGGACGGGTCCAACCCTAAACGCCTTACCATTGATGAAGGCGTGGAATCCAACCCTGTATTTTCCCCGGATGGCAGTATGATCGCTTTTAATGCGGAATACGATGGCAATATGGACGCTTATATCGTTCCCGCATCAGGTGGTATTCCCAAACGATTGACCTATCACCCCTATAATGATTGGGTGCGTGGCTTTACCCCAGATGGAAAAAAGGTGCTTTTTGGCTCGCAACGCAACTCTCATACCAACAGGCATGTAAAACTGTTTACCGTTCCCGTAGAAGGGGGTACCATTACGCAATTGGACATCCCCAATGCGTTTTGGGCGTGCTATTCGCCAGATGGTTCCCAAATGGCCTACACCCCTATTTTTGATGCCTTTACCCAATGGAAACACTACCGCGGCGGACGTACCTCGCGTATTTGGATTTACAATACAACAGATCATAAAGTGGTCGAAATCCCAAAGCCACAAGGCGGCAGCAACGACACCCAACCACAGTGGAACGGGGATACCGTGTATTTTAGAAGTGATCGTGATGGGGAATTTAACCTTTACAGCTACCACACGACCAGCAAAGCAATTACCAAACTGACGGATTATAAGGATTTCCCGGTCATTAACATCAAAATCCATAACAATACCCTGATTTATGAGCACGCCGGCACCTTACATCTTTTTGATATTGCCGCCAAGACCGATAAAAAACTGACCCTTACCATAAACACCGATCTTTTGGAACATAGGGAGCGTTATGTTTCTGGGGAACGCTATGCCAGGTTCGCCAACCCATCCCCATCCGGGGCAAGGGTAGCCTTGGATTTTAGGGGCGACATCATTACCATTCCGGCCAAAAAAGGAGATCAGGACAACATTACCGAGACTACTGGAGTACATGAAAAGTTCCCGTCTTGGTCCCCGGACGGTAAACACATTGCCTATTTTTCAGATGCTTCGGGAGAATACCAATTGCATCTTCAAAATACTACCTCCGGAAGTACCAAAAAAATACCGCTAACCGGCACCGGGTTTTATGCCAACATCCATTGGTCGCCGGACGGTAAAAAGGTGAGCTATGTGGACAACGGCCGTAACTTGTACGTAACCGATATCAACACCTCAAAAACAACGAAAATTGCGCAGGATGATTTATTTGTTCCGGGTGATATCCGAGACTTGTTTAGCGATTGGGCCTTTGATTCCAATTGGATCGCCTATACCAAAGTGACCGATACCCATTTTGAAAAAGCCTTTTTGTATTCCCTTTCGGAAAACAAATCCTATGAACTTACGGATGGATTGTCCAATGTTTCCAATCCGGTTTTTGACCCCAGCGGAAAGTACCTCTACCTTTTGGCATCAACGGATGCCGGGCCGGTGGTCAATTGGTTCGATCAATCCAATCAAGATAAAGAACTTACCCATTCCATTTACGCCATTACCTTGCAAGCCGATGTGGTATCGCCCTTAAAAAAGGAAAACGACCTAGAAACGGGAGCAACCGACGCTAAGGATACTAAAGACGAAAAAGATGCCTCCAAATCCTTAAAAATCGATTGGAACGGCATACAGAATAGGATGCTCGCTTTACCTATTAGTAATGGGGTGTACAGGGATTTAAGCTCGGTCAATGAAGGGGAACTTTACTACATTTCCTCCACCTATCATGGTTCCGGCTCCCAGTTATACAAATTCACTTTTAAGGATAAGGAAGCCAAAGAACAACTTCCTTTGGATCAATATGCCGTAGCCGGCGGGGGTAAAAAAATGTTGTATCAGGCCAATGGATCCTGGTTCATTTCCGATCTGGGAAAAAAATCAGAAGATGCCCCATTGAACTTAAACAGGATATCTGTCAAAATCAACCCTAAGGAGGAATGGAAAAACATTTTCAATGAAGCCTGGCGCGTCAACCGCGATTATTTTTACGACCCCGGCATGCATGGCGTAGATTGGAACGCTATGAAAACCAAGTACGAATCTTTTGTGGCGCATGCTTCTTGTAAGGACGACCTCTACCGGGTCATGCAATGGATGTTCAGCGAATTGGCCGTAGGGCACCATCGTTTTGGTAGTGATGGCGATGAGTTGCACCATCCAAAGCGTATTCCTGGTGGTCTATTAGGGGCGGATTACAAAATAGATAAAGGCCGTTATCAAATTTCAAAAATCTATGGCGGACTCAATTGGACCCCAGATTTACGGTCACCACTTACAGAACCTGGGGTTCAAGTGTTCAAGGAGGATTATATCATTGCGGTGAACGGTAAGAACGTTTCTGGAACCGACAATCTCTATTCTTTTTTTGAGAATACGGCCAATACCTTAGTGGACCTAAAAGTAAGTTCCAATGCAGATGGAAGCAATGCCAGGACCTATCAAGTAACCCCACTGCCAACGGAATGGGCTATTAGAAACCGGGACTGGGTAGAAGGAAATCTTAAAAAGGTGCACGAAGCAACCAATGGCGATGTAGCCTACGTTTACGTGCCCAATACGGCAGAAGCAGGTTTTGAGTATTTTAAACGCTATTTTTATCCACAAGCCAACAAAAAGGCGATCATCATTGACGAGCGCTACAATGGTGGCGGTCAATTGGCGGATTATTATATCGATATTTTAAAAAGACCCGTACAAGCCTATTGGAATTTTAGGTATGGTAAGGATTTAAAATCGCCCAGTGCCTCTATCCAAGGGCCCAAAGTGATGCTGATTGATGAGACTGCCGGTTCCGGAGGGGACTACCTGCCGTGGATGTTCCGCAAATTTAAACTGGGAACCCTGGTGGGCAAACGCACTTGGGGGGGGCTTGTAGGTGTTTTGGGCTATCCAGAGTTTATTGATGGTGGTGTAGTTACGGCACCCAACGTAGCGTATTACAATGAAAATGGTTTTCGTATTGAGAACGAAGGGGTTCCACCGGATGTCGATGTGGAACAATTGCCGGAATTAGTCGTTAAAGGCCAGGATCCCCAATTGGAAAAAGCCATTGAAATCGTCATGAAGCAGTTAGAAGAAAATCCACCGAAGAAAATGGAGACACCATCATATCCCGATAAGACAAAACAATAAAGACCCAACCTCTCTATACCGATCTTGAGCGCCAATTCCATGATTAGATTCTTTAGGCACATACGTCAGAAATTGTTCTCCATCCCACGGGAAGGGCAGCATTCGTCACCCGTAGTACGGTACTTACTGTATGCTATTGGAGAAATTGTGCTGGTCGTTATCGGTATTTTGATAGCCTTACAGATCAATACTTGGAACGAAGGATTTAAAGAACGTAAA
>CALGQU010000182.1 GCA_937959125.1 uncultured Croceitalea sp. | reverse complement strand
CGTTGTCCGTTATAGGTTTCTTCATCCGGCAAGTAAATGGAATCTACCATAATTTCCGTGTAGAACTCATCTGGATAATCACTGGTGTCCCATTCCAAATCAATATCCTTGTTTAAAGCACGGCCTTCATAGCCCGTTTCACCAAGACCGGAATAGTTATCCAACATGTACTTGTCATACTCAGAAAGTTTAGTGGTATCTGCATCTTTAAATGCATATTCACCAATTCCTTCATCTTCTGGACCCATTCCCAATTGATCGGCCAAAATGGCCAATTGAGTCCTAACAATAGAATCCTTCACCCATTCTACAAACTGCCTGTACTCACTGTTGGTGATTTCAGTATCATCCATGTAAAAGGAACGCACCGTAACCGTTTTGGTTGGGGCATTCAACACTTTTGCTTGGTCTTCTTCCGCTTTTCCCATAATAAAGGAACCCCTGGGAATCAATTCCATTCCGTAAGGTTTTTCTGGGTACCATTTTTTTCCCTTCACGCCAACAAGTTCCCCTTTGGACTTTGATTTAGAACCACAACTTGTGATTAAAAACAACAGCGCTAGAGATGGTAACAATAGCTTTCTCATACTTTAGGTTAAATTTCGATTTAAGAATGTTACTTAACGCAACACAAATTCATTATCCATAAAACTCATTATTGATTAAATTATTGTACTCTAACAATCAATCCATCAAAAAATCAGTTTTAGTTCAAGCCTTTTTTATAGGCCTTGAGCCACCTTTCCGGGATAATTTGGTTGCAAGCTTCCAAATAGTCCTGTTGGGTGCATGGTAATAACGCCGCCGAATTTGTTTTAGTATGTTCCGGTATAATTGAAGGTACTTCTATCCACCATCTTTCCGTCACATGGCTTTTATAAAAGATAAGTTCCTCGGTATCCATAGGTACGTTAAACTTGGTAAAGTCCTCATCGTTGGAGCTGGGAAATTCCCTAACCCTAAAACTGATACCCTCTATAAAATACCAAATGATTTGTGCGACCAATTGCGCGGAAAGTGAAGTGTTTTCCATCTCATAAATCCCAAAAACGGAAACCTTGTCGCTAATGCCGGCATAGCGGGCAATGGCACATATTTCCCTTCCATCAAAACCATTGGGCGAAAAATGGGAACCAACCCCCATTTCACTGGCACGTATGGCACGCATATCCAAGCTTACCAAATGGGCGTTACGCAGAATGGGTTCTGCCAAGGTAATGTCCGAAATAATTTCCCCAAGCCTATAGGCGTCAAAAAACAAACGTTCCATCAAATCGATTTCCTCCTGGGCATTGAAGTAGCTTTGATATCCTATGTTAGAGAAATTGAAAAGATTATTGGGTTTGTCCGTGATAATTTTGCTCATGTAGGAATGGGAGGATATGAGTTCATCATCCTCACCAAAATCAAACCGACTGTCTATGGAAACAACATTGATCATATCCCGTATGCCATCAAAAGCCCTGTAGGTAGGAAAGGTAATATCTTGTGTTGCCCCAATGATTATTGGTATGATTTTTTCTTCAAGGAGACCACCTACAATTTCCTTCACCACAAAATATGTATCCTCCACGGTATCCCCTGCTTCTACATCACCAATGTCGATCAAGGTGGAATTCCAGTTCCCCATCATGAGCCGGTACAACTGGATACGAATGGCATCAATATCCAACTTTTCGGGTTTTTTTTCAAACGCGTTCCTGGATTCCAATACGCCAAATATGGCCACCGTAGCATTGGCAAAAACAGGAAGGCCTTTCTTTTTGGTATGCTTATGAATATTATTGCCCAGCGATTGTGGAGGTAAGAATTCTGAAAAGGCGAGCACTTTATCACTTACTGGAACCAAAAAATCGAATGCCATTACACGTGTTGTTTTGGGGGATTAACAAAATGTCCTGCATATGCACCCGTTGTTTGGGGAGCATGTTTTAAAACCAAAGGTTATGATATAACACTATCATACGCCATAGTTCTTCACACAAAAATAGCGGATAATTGTTAAAAAGAAGAGGTGCGGCTTCCTACTTTTTTGCCTTGGGTTTAGCTTTGGTCTTGGCTTTTTTCTTAGGCGATTTTTTCTCGATCATCCCTTGTGCTTCTTCCAAAGAAATTTTGGTGGCATCCACATCTTTGGAAAGTTCTACCTTGATTTTTCCTTTTATGATATTGTGGCGGCCCCATCGCGCTTTTTCAATCCGGATACCTTCTTCCGGCCATTCTTGGATGAGCTTATCGATTTCCTTTTGCTTTTTGGCCTCGATCAATTCTACGATATCATCTTTGGTCAAGTTGTCAAAATCGTATTTTTTATTGACATTGATGAACATACTGTTCCATTTGATAAAAGGTCCAAAACGGCCTACGCCCTTAGTGACTTCCTTATCTTCATAATGGGCAATGGGTGCATCTGCTTTTTGTTTGGCCTTGATCAGTTCTACGGCTCTATCCATATCCACGTCAAAAGCACTTTCCCCTTTGTCCAATGAGATGAATTTTTTACCAAAGCGCACGTAAGGCCCAAACCGGCCCACGCTTGCCTCTACCTCTTCCCCTTCATAGACCCCAAGCTTTCTTGGTAACTGAAACAGCTCCATGGCTTCGTCAAAAGTGATGGTGGTAATGGATTGCTCTGGGAGTAAGCTGGCAAAAAGCGGTTTTTCCTCTTCTTCTACCGTACCTATTTGAACCATAGGCCCAAACCGGCCCAACCTGGCCGCTACTTGCCTGCCAGATTTTGGGTCCGTACCCAAAACGCGTTCCCCGCTGGCGCGATCTGCATTTTCTTCTACATCTTTTACCGTAGGATGGAAATCGTCGTAAAAGGCTTTCATTACCTTTTTCCAATCTTCTTCGCCCGCGGCAATTTCATCAAAGTCCTCTTCTACCTTAGCGGTAAAGTTATAATCCAAAATATTGGTAAAATGACTCACCAGAAAATCATTGACAATCATCCCTATATCCGTTGGTACCATTTTTCCTTTATCGGAACCTATGGTTTCTACCAAGCCTTTTTCTTGCACGGCACCATTTTCCAAAAGCAGTTGGGTATACTTACGTTCCACACCTTCTACAGTGCCTTTTTCTACATACCCCCTATTTAAAATGGTTGAAATAGTAGGTGCGTACGTGGACGGTCTTCCAATACCCAGTTCTTCCAATTTTTTAACCAAAGAAGCTTCCGTATACCGGTACGGTGGCCTGGAAAAACGCTCCGTTGCGGTTATATAAGTATTGGTCAACTTTTCAGCTATCTGCATGGCGGGCAACATCCCCTCTTGCTCTTCCGTACCATCTTCTTCATCCGAACCTTCCAAATAGACTTTTAAGAATCCATCGAACTTTACCACTTCTCCATTGGCCGTAAACTCTTCGGTATGCTTGTTTGCTTTTATTTTTACGTTGGTGCGCTCCAATTGGGCATCGCTCATTTGGGATGCTAAAGTACGCTTCCAAATCAATTCATAGAGTTTTTGCTGATCACGCTCCAAGGAAGGCGATTGCAATTTCATGTCCGTAGGACGAATGGCCTCATGCGCTTCTTGTGCCCCTTTGGATTTGCCCGTATAATTACGAACGGTGCTGTACGCATCTCCATAATTATCTATGATAGCGTCCTTTGCGGCATTGAGTGCCTCTTTAGAAAGGTTAACACTATCTGTCCTCATATAGGTAATCAATCCGGCCTCATAAAGACGTTGCGCTACTTGCATGGTCCTTCCCACAGAAAAATACAATTTTCTGGAAGCCTCTTGTTGTAAGGTAGAGGTGGTAAACGGTGCTGCGGGCGATTTTTTAGCAGGCTTTTTGTCCAGCTTGGCCACAGAAAAATCCGCACCTATGTTACTTTGTAAAAAGGCTTCCGCTTTTTCCTTTGTTGGAAAGGTTTTGTTCAGTTTTGCCTCAAACACCTTTCCATTAGTAGTTTTGAATTGTGCTTTTATACGATAAGAGGCCTCAGCAGTAAACCCTTCTATTTCACGTTCACGCTCAACAATAAGTCTTACGGCAACGGACTGTACCCTGCCTGCGGACAAGCCCGGTTTTATTTTTTTCCAAAGGACCGGGGATAATTGGTACCCCACCAATCTGTCCAGAACCCTACGCGCCTGTTGGGCGTTCACCAAGTTATAATTGATTTCCCTTGGATTTTCAATCGCTTTTTGAATAGCTGATTTAGTGATGGAGTTAAAGACAATCCGCCTCGTCTTACTGCGATCCAAACCCAACTCTTCTGCCAAATGCCAAGAAATGGCCTCTCCCTCTCGGTCTTCATCACTAGCTAACCAAATGGTGTCCGCTTTTTTGGCCAAACCTTTTAGTTTGGTAACCAAAGCTTTCTTTTCTTTATCAACGATGTATTTAGGTGAAAAATCGTTATCCACATCCACGCCCAACTCCTTAGAGGGCAAGTCTGCAATATGCCCAAAACTGGACTCTACCTGAAAATCTTTTCCTAAAAATTTCTCTATCGTTTTCGCCTTTGCAGGGGACTCAACAATGACTAAGTTCTTTGGCATTCAATAGTTTTTAAGCTAACAAAAGTATGTGATTTTTTTGATTTCGGAATTTGCACAAACATTTAGTACCGTAAATTATGCGGTTAAAAACGTAATACTCCCATGAGATATTGTCTGTTTTTTCCTCCTCATCAAGCAAGGGCGCACAAAGCTTTGCATAAAATTTAACTGTCAATTTGTCACTAGTTTAGCTAATCGTTTATCTTTGCAGATTCCAATGAAGTATCATGAGCAGGCATAAAAACACGGACAAACAACTGGATGAATCCCAACAGGGCAACACCCTTGTTTTAGAGGGTGATCAACAAAACAGCAGAAAGTTGTACATAGAAAGCTACGGCTGTCAAATGAATTTTTCAGATAGTGAGATCGTGGCTTCCATTTTGGCCAAAGAAGGGTTCAACACCACCCAAGAGCTTGCCGAAGCAGATTTGGTTTTGGTGAATACCTGTTCCATAAGGGAAAAGGCAGAGCTTACCGTGCGTAAACGCCTGGAAAAATTCAATGCCATAAAAAAGGTGAATCCGCACATGAAGGTTGGGGTTTTGGGCTGTATGGCAGAACGCCTAAAAAGCAAGTTTTTGGAAGAGGAGAAAATTGTGGATATGGTGGTAGGACCGGATGCTTATAAGGACCTGCCCAATTTGGTCCAAGAAATTGACGAGGGCAGAAATGCCGTAAACGTCATCCTTTCCAAAGACGAAACCTATGGTGACGTTGCCCCAGTACGTTTAAACAGCAATGGTGTAACGGCTTTTGTATCCATCACCCGTGGTTGTGACAATATGTGCACTTTTTGCGTGGTGCCTTTTACAAGGGGTAGGGAACGTAGTAGGGACCCCCAATCCATCTTAGAGGAAGTCAATGATCTTTGGGAACGCGGGTATAAAGAAATTACACTTTTGGGCCAAAACGTGGACAGCTATTTATGGTATGGCGGCGGGCTTAAAAAAGATTTTGAAAAGGCTAGCGATATGCAAAAAGCCACTTCGGTAAACTTTGCGAAACTCTTGGACCTATGTGCGCAGGCACAGCCAAAAATGCGTATTCGCTTTTCGACCTCCAATCCGCAAGATATGACCTTGGATGTCATTGAAAGCATGGCCAAACATAAAAACATTTGCAACTACATACACCTACCCGTTCAAAGCGGCAGTGACCGCATACTAAAAGCCATGAACCGTTTGCACACCCGAGCGGAATATTTTGAGCTGATAGACAATATTAAACGTATCATTCCGGACTGTGCCATAAGCCAGGATATGATTACAGGTTTCCCTACGGAAACGGAAGAGGACCATAAAGACACCTTGACGTTAATGGAGTATGTAAAATATGATTTTGGGTTCATGTTCGCCTATTCCGAACGGCCGGGAACGATGGCCGCCAGAAAATTGGATGACAATGTACCGCCTGACGTAAAAAAAAGAAGGTTAACGGAAATCATCGACTTACAACAAAAACACAGTTTATACCGTACCCAACAACATCTGGGGGAAGTGGAGGAAGTACTCATAGAGGGCAGCTCCAAAAAATCCGATGCGCATTGGATGGGACGCAATTCACAAAATACCGTAGTCGTATTTCCAAAGGAAAACTATGCCATAGGCGATTTTGTGATGGTAAAAATAACGGATTGCACTTCGGCCACATTATTGGGAGAGGCAACCGGATTTAGCGATATTAATTAAGGAACTATCGCCAAACTAAATAACAGCAGTAAAGATTCATGGAGAGCGTACAATCCATAAAACAACGTTTTGAACTCATTGGAAACGATGCAAAACTTAACCGTGCCCTTGAAAAAGCGGTGCAGGTCTCCCCTACCGATATCTCGGTATTGGTGACCGGGGAAAGTGGGGTAGGCAAAGAAGCCATTCCTAAAATTATCCACTCGCTTTCGCATAGAAAGCATGCCAAATACATTGCGGTGAACTGCGGGGCCATCCCAGAAGGAACTATTGATAGTGAACTCTTTGGTCATGAAAAAGGTGCCTTTACCGGAGCCACCCAAACCCGTAGCGGTTATTTTGAAGTAGCGGACGGGGGAACCATTTTTTTGGATGAAGTTGGGGAACTCCCCTTGACTACCCAAGTGCGTCTCTTGCGTGTTTTGGAAAATGGCGAATTCCTAAAGGTAGGTTCTTCCCAAGTACAAAAAACGGATGTGCGGATCGTGGCGGCCACAAACGTGCATATGTTTGAGGCCATTAAAAAGGAAAAGTTTAGGGAAGACCTCTATTACAGGTTGAGCACCGTTGAAATCAACATCCCTCCATTGCGGGAACGCCAAGAGGACATCCATCTGCTATTTAGGAAGTTTGCTTCGGATTTTGGGCAGAAATACAAAATGCCCACCATTAGGTTGGAAGACAATGCAGTGAATCTTTTATTAAAATACCGTTGGCCCGGCAACATTAGGCAGCTTAGGAATATTGCCGAGCAAATTTCCGTTTTAGAAGAGAAGCGTTCGGTATCTGCCGCTACCTTGCACGCCTATTTGCCCAATGCCAGTACGACCAACTTGCCCGCAGTCATAGGCGCGGATAAAAAGGAAGGGGATTTCAGCAATGAACGAGAGATTTTGTACAAGGTACTTTTTGATATGAAGGGCGACCTTAATGATCTAAAAAAACTCACCTTGGAACTCTTGAAGAATAATGATTCTGAAAAAGTGCAGGAAGAAAATGAAACACTGATCCAAAAGATTTACGGTAAAAAAGAGGATACCGTCCAAGAACCGGAACAGGCGCCCAGTGTATTGGAATTGCCGGAACCGGAACAGGTCATCGAAGCCAACGCCTATGTAGCACCGGTACAAGAAGACCGCTATCATTTTGCAGAAGAAATACAGGAAGAGGAAACCCTATCCCTGCAAGAAAAGGAAATAGAACTTATAAAAAAGTCCTTGGAACGTAACCGAGGAAAACGAAAAGCAGCAGCCTCGGAATTGGGAATTTCCGAACGTACCTTGTACCGAAAAATAAAACAATACGATTTATAGTCAGCAGTTGTATGAAAAATAAAATCTTAAGCTTAACGATACTGTTGTCCTCATTCTTGATCAATGGATGTGGAATTTATAATTTTTCTGGGGCCAGTACGGGAACCGCCCAGAGTTTTCAAGTGAATTTCTTTCCCAACTACGCGGATCAAACCCCGGGATCGGTAATAGAACCCGGTTTGGATCGGGATTTTACCAATGCCCTTCAAGATTTGATCACCAACCTTACCAGCCTTAGCCTAACAGGTGATAATGGGGACCTCATCTATGAAGGCGAAATTGTGGAATACCGTATTTCACCACAGTCGGCAACGGCCAACCAAACGGCTGCGCAAAACCGTTTGAACATGAGTGTTAACGTACGCTTTTATAACAACACCAAAGAAGATTCCGATTTTGAACGGCGGTTTTCTTTTTTCTTTGACTACCCTGCCAACCAACAATTGGTAGGCAGTACTTTAGTAGAAGCCCATGAGGTTATTTTTGAACGGATAACACAAGATATTTTTAATGCATCCTTAGCGGATTGGTAAATTTATGAACGTCACCAATTTCATACAGCTACTACAACAGTCGGGAGCTATCCTATCGCCAAAACAAACCCGGGAATTGGAGGGTATTTTGGAAGAGTATCCTTATTTTCAAGCAGCTAGGGCATTACACCTTAAAGGACTGAAGAATCTGGATAGCTACAAATACAACGATGCCTTAAAAGTGACCGCCGCCCACACTGCGGACCGCGAAGTCCTGTTCGATTATATTACAGGAAAGGAATTTACGCAACACCATATTGCCAATACCATCTTAGGAAGGGAAGCTTCCTTGGAAGAAAAAGAAATTATAGCGGAAGAAGTCAAGGCCAATCCGGATGCATCCGTTATTTTAGGGGAAACCGGAGGGAAAGATCCGTTACCGCAAAACCTGAAGGACGCCGAGCAGATTTTAGATCCCGCTTTGTTTAAAAATAAGGAGGAACCCGCAGAAACGGAAACCGACGGGTTGCGTTTGGGCAAACCCCTTGCCTTTACCAAAAAGGAACGCCACTCTTTTAATGAGTGGTTACAGCTCACCACAAAAAAACCTATTCATAGGGACATCCTTGAAGAAGATGGATCAGAAGAAAAGAAAAAGAAATTTGATCTTTTAGATAAGTTTATAGAGAGTA
>CALGQU010000181.1 GCA_937959125.1 uncultured Croceitalea sp. | reverse complement strand
ATCAATTGAACTTTTAAAGGTTAATAATAATCGATTATGTACATAAATTTAAAATCGTTATTCGATTATCGATTGTTTTTAAAACTTTTACTTGTCCAATCACATAACGCATTTACCAGCAATCGATTACTGTTCAAGGCTTATTTAATATGAATTTTTAAATCTAGATTTATAGGCTTTTTCGTACACCTCTTCATATAATGGTAGGATATTAAGGATATCAAAATTCTCAGCGGCCTTTTGGGCATTTTTCTTAAATGCTTCCAAAATACTATCGTCCCGTAAAAGGTATATGGCATTCTTGGCCATATCCGCCACATTACCAACATCACTTAAAAAACCGGTGACACCATGTTGGTTCACTTCTGGTATTCCTCCCGTATTGCTAGAGATAACCGCCACTTTATTGACCATGGCTTCCAAAGCCGCCAAGCCAAAACTTTCAGATTCCGAGGGTAAAAGGAATAGATCTGAAAAGCAAAGGATACGATCTATTTCATTACTGTTGCCTAAAAAAATGACCTTATCGGTCAGGCCTAATTTTTCACATAACACCTCGGCGTTTTTCTTTTCGGGCCCTTCACCTACCATGATTAGCTTAGCCGGTACACTCTTCTGGATCTGGTCAAAGATTTTAACTACATCAGGTATACGCTTCACTTTTCTAAAATTACTGATATGCGTTACTATACGTTCATCTTCATTGGCCATCAATGAACGTTGGCAATCTTTATAGCCGGAGCTGTATTTTGTAGTATCAATAAAATTGGGAATGACGGTAATATCCTTTTCCACATTAAAAATATCAAATGTTTTTTGTTTTAAGTCCGCAGATACGGAGGTTACCACATCGGATTTATTAATACTAAAGGTAACTGCGGATTTATAGAACGGATGGTTACCTACCAAAGTAATGTCCGTTCCATGTAAAGTAGTAATCATAGGAATATAAATACCTTCTTCCTCAAGCATTTTCTTGGCCATATATCCGGCATAGGCGTGCGGTATGGCGTAATGTACGTGCAAGACTTCTATTCCGTAAAGCTTTATGGTGTCTACCAATTTGCTGGACAACGCAAGCTCATACGGTTGATATCTGAACAAAGGATAATCCGGCACATGAACTTCATGAAAATGGATGTTACTGCTCAACAATTCTAAACGAACGGGCTGTTTATAGGTAACAAAATGAACTTCATGTCCCCGTTCTGCCAAGGCTATTCCAAGTTCCGTGGCTACAACGCCACTACCTCCAAAGGTAGGATAACAAACAATTGCTATTTTCATTCAAGTTATTTAGATAGTCTAGGCCCTTTTAAAACCCAACGTGCTACAGTACTGTTTTCGTAACGCCAAAATTAGGACATTCTTTACTTTCTATTTAATAATGGAATCATAAATGACCTGCTGTATTCTTGTTCGTAAACCTGATTTTACCAATAGGTTATTCCGCATGCTTGGGTATGTCCTGTTGGAAAGGAAAACATAAACAATCTCTTCCTCAGGGTCAGCCCAGGTATAGGTTCCGGTAAAGCCACTATGTCCAAAACTCTTTCTGGACACGCATCCACAAGTAGGCCCTTTTTCTTCCAATTGGGGTTTGTCAAAACCTACCCCGCGCCGCACATCCTTATGACAGAAATAACATTTATTGAACTTTTCTACGGTTCGTTCATCCAAAAAGCGATTCCCTCCATAATATCCTCCTTGCAGGTACATTTGCATTATTTTGGCCACATCATTGGCATTACTGAACAGTCCCGCATGGCCTCCCACACCACCTTGCATGGCCGCTCCCATATCATGGACATAGCCTTGAACCGTTTGATACCTAAAGTAATTGTCTTCTTCAGTTGGGACTATTATGGCCTTGTCAAACCGTTCCAATGGGTTATAGGTAGTATTGTTTGCCCCTAAGGAACGATATAAAAAATCATTCGCTAAATGGTCCAATCGGTTTTCATAGCTGTCCTCAATATATTTTTTAAAAACATAGTAGGCCACATCACTATAACGATATCTATTGGACTTTAATTCTTGCCTGCCTATACGATTGTAAATGGAATCTTTGTAAAAATTAGCCAAATAAAGCCCATCAAAGACTTTAACGGAATAGTCCTTTGAGGGTTCCCGCCTGTAAAATTGATCCGACGGTTTTCGCTGCTCGTTCAACGTACTTACATAAAAGGCTATCCAGGCGGGTAACCGACCATAGTGGGACAATGCCTTAAGAACGGTCACGTCCTTTAATTCGGAATCTTTGTAAGCAGGCACTAAGTCTTGAAAAGTATCGTTCAGTTTTATTTTTCCTTCTTCCTCCATTTTCATCAAAAGAGGAAGGGTTCCCAAAATCTTGGTGACGGACGCCAAATCATAAATATAATCATTGGTGATGCTATCCGCACTTTCATAGGTGGGTTTACCAAAACTTTTTTGATATACCACCTTTCCCTTTCTGGAGACCAATACCTGAGCCCCTGGAAACATAAGTGAATCCAAACCTATTTGTACCAAACTATCCACCTTGGCCAAGCGTTTTGAATCCAGACCAACGCGTTCTGGTTTACTGTAGCCTAAGCGCAAAATTGCCTTGGTATCTTCCCCGGAGTTTACCGGGAATTCCCCATGGGCCGTCACTGGAAGACGTCCTTTTGCCGCAATGGCACCGAACAATACCTCTGCGGTCTTCTCTTGGGCGATTTTGCTGTTTTGATACGATACCACCAAGCCATCAATACTATTGAAATTAATGACATCCAATAAGGCATAGGGCTTGGCAAAGACCGCAAGAATGGTGTTGCTGGTACGAAGACTTGAAATTTGTTCCAACCAAAACAGTTCGTTCTTGGTAAAGGTATACCCTTTCCAAGGGCTTTCATTGCTTTTATGAAGGCCAATGATGACCAAGTTATACTCCTTTAGTTTGTTTTTATAACCGGCAATATCCTTGGCCTTAACTACGGTAATATCCCCATATTTTTTAAGGGCAGCGCCAAAATGCGCACCGCTTGCGTCCCCAAATGCCACATAAGCTATTTTTTTCTTCTCCAAACTGCGCATCGGGATTAAGGAAAAACGGTTCTTGACCACCGTTATGGCCTCTTCCATGGCGTTTTCATAAAGTAAATCGTCTTCAATGGTATTAAGGTCTTGATACAACGAATCCAATGCTACCGGTGTATAGTTCTGCAAACCGGCCTTGTACTTTGCCATCAGTATTTTCTTGACCGATGTTGCCAATCGAGCCTCAGTAATTTTACCATCATTGAACGCTTCTATCATCTTTTGCTTGGCATTCCCTACATCTTGGGGCATTAACAAGATGTCATTGCCCGCTAAAAAGGCAGAAAGTTCCACTTCTCCAGGAGGCGCGAATGCAGATACCGCCTTCATATTAAGGGCGTCGGTAAAAATCAATCCCTTAAAACCTAGTTTCTCTTTTAAGAGGCCGGAAATAATGGATTTTGAAAGGGAAGAAGGAAAGCCTTCTTTTTTCTCCAGACTAGGGATATCCAAATGGGCTACCATTACACTACTCACCCCAGCATTGACCAAGGCTTTAAACGGAGCCAGTTCAATACTATCCAAACGGTCTTTGGTAAACTCTAAAATGGGTAAAGCCTTATGGGAATCCGTTGCCGTGTCCCCATGGCCCGGAAAATGCTTTGCGGTCGCCAAGACACCGGCTTGGTCCAAACCTTGCATGTAAGCGATTCCCTTATTGGCCACATTGGATTTGTCCTCCCCAAAGGACCTATTCCCAATAATAGGGTTGTTTGGATTGATGTTAATGTCAATGTCCGGCGCAAAATTGATATGTACCCCTAATCTTTTGGCATGTAAGCCTATGTGGTGGCCAATCTCTTTTACAATACTATCATTTTGAATGGCACCCAAGGTCATATTCCATGGAAAAGCATAGGTAGAATCTAAACGCATGGAAAGTCCCCATTCTGCATCCATGCCCACCAATAAAGGGATTTTTGCATTTTTTTGATAGGTGTTGGTCAACAATGCCTGCCTTACCGGACCACCTTTGGAAAAGATAACACCGCCCAGTCCATGTTCTGCAATAAGTTCGCCTATTTTGTCCGTAGTGGCCCTATCTTGATCGGAAGCTACGAGTACCATAAAAAGCTGGCCTAAGCGTTCTTCCAGCGTTAATTTATCGTAGGTTTCCGTTACCCATTGTAGTTGTGCCAAGGAATCTTGCGTTACCAAAGGATTATCCTGGCCCCGGGAAAAAGAAATTAAAAGTAAGAGGAGGTAAAAAAAGTAGTTTGTCCGCATATAAAAACTGCCTACAGTATCAACTAGGCATGCGTAAAAATATTGTATTTCAACGAAAAAGTAGGAAAAACCAAATAAAATTAGATCTTTATACGCATCTCCTTAAACAAAACGGGCATGCCAACTTTCAGATGCAGGAACCTCCCAATGCGCATCATATTCTTGTTTTGTAGCTACCAAATTGTTAAAAACAATGGTATTCTTAGATACTGCTTTTTCCTTGGCCATTTTTTTGAAGTCTTTTAAAGGCTTATACGCAACATACTCCCCTGTTTTATAGGAAACGTTCATCTTATCCAAGAGGTCTACGCCATACTTTTGTTCCAAATCTTGAACAAAATGTACGGAAGCATCAATAGAACATCCTGATGCGCTTGCCATGGATTGGTCCAAACCAATTACCAGAAATCTATTGTAGGGCATCTCAAAACCTGCTTTTAACGAACTCCCGTGAGCCGTCCATTGTTCCAAAAACCCAGCAGTAGCAGTTTTTATCTCTGCTACCTCATCGGCAGTAAAAGTGCGGTTACATTGGTATATCCAAATTCTGGAATCGTCGGATAAGCTTTTAAAATCTACTAACATTTTAAATCGAATTTGCAATGAGTTCCGCTACATCCAAAACCGTAACACTATCTTCTTTCTCATGGGCTTTTATCCCATCCGTCATCATGGTATTACAATACGGACATCCTGTTGCAATGATGCTAGGATTGGTCTCCAAGGCATCTTTTGTGCGCAATACGTTAATATCCATATCCCCTTTTTCGGGTTCTTTGAACATTTGCGCACCACCTGCACCACAGCATAATGCCGTTTTTTTATGCCGTTTCATCTCTACGATAGTAGCATTCGTTTTTTTAAGGATGTCCCTTGGAGCTTCATATACGGAATTGGCCCTGCCCAAATAACAGGGGTCATGAAATGTGATGCGCTTTTCTTTATACACGCTGCCTTCTAAGGACAATTTGCCTTTATCCATCAATTCTTTAATGAACTCCGTATGGTGGACCACATCATAAGTGCCGCCCAAACTTGGATATTCATTCTTTAGGGTATTAAAAGAATGGGGGTCACAGGTTACAATACGTTTTATTTCATAGGCATTGAGTACCTCAATATTCATCATGGCCTGCATTTGGAAAAGAAATTCGTTCCCAGCCCTTTTGGCTACATCACCAGTACAACTTTCTTCTGCTCCCAGAACGGCAAAATCAACATTGGCCTTGTTCAAAATCTTTACGAAAGCCCTAGAAATTTTTTTGGCCCTATCGTCATAACTGCCCGCTGAACCTACCCAAAATAGAATTTCTGGTTGCGCACCTTGGGCAACAAACTCCTCCATTGTCTTTACACGAAGTTCTTCACTCATAGCTTTAGATTTATTCGTTTACCCAATTTAGACGGTCCATTTGGTTGTAAGGCCAAGGTGCACCGTTATTTTCAATATTGGACATCATATTGTTCAATTCCGTTGGTGCCGCGGATTGTTCCATGACCAAATACCTTCGCATCTCCACAATAATGGATAAAGGGTCTATACTTACTGGGCATGCCTGTACACAGGCATTACAGGTGGTACAAGCCCAAAGTTCTTCTTTGGTGATGTAATCGTCTAAAAGTTGTTTTCCATCCGGTACGAACACCCCTTTATTGGCATCCATGTTTTTGCCCACTTCCTCCAATCGGTCACGGGTGTCCATCATTATTTTTCTGGGCGATAATTTTTTGCCGGTTTGATTTGCGGGACATTCTGAGGTACACCTACCACATTCCGTGCAGGTATAGGCATTTAACAATTGTACCCAATTAAGGTCCATAACGTCCGATGCCCCAAATTTTTCCGGTTCCCCGACGTCTTCGGCAGGTGCCGCAAAGGGGTCCGCACTGGGGTCTAGCATCAACTTCACTTCGTTGGTTACGGCTTCCAAATTGTTAAATTGTCCCTGCGGTCTTAACCGACCGTAATAGGTGTTGGGAAAAGCCAATAAAATATGGAGGTGCTTGGAATAGTAGAGGTAATTCAAAAAGAAGAGGATTCCCAAAATATGCAACCACCAAGCGCTTCGTTCCAAAAGAACCAAACTATCGATGTTCATTCCTTCAAACAAAGGGGCTATATATTGACTTATGGGAAATGCACCCGCTTGCTGGTAATGCGCTGCCCCCAGTTGTTGCAATTGAAAATCAGCGGCGTTCATGGTCAAGAACAAAAACATCAACACCACTTCAATATACAGAATAAGATTACCATCTTTTTTGGGCCATCCTTCCATTTCGGGCTTTATAAAACGTTGTAATCTGATAGCGTTCCTACGGATCCAAAAAACTACTACCGCTACGATCACGAGAAAAGCCAGAATCTCAAATGAACCAATTAAAACGTCATAAAGGGAACCCAGGAAAGCAAATATCCGGTGTGTCCCCAATAAACCATCGATAATGATTTCCAAGACTTCTATGTTGATAATTACAAAACCAATATAGACAATGATATGCAACAAACCTGCTATTGGCCTTACCACCATCTTGGTTTGCCCTAGGGCTATTTTGGCCATGTTCTTCCAGCGCTGGGCCTTATTATCGTCTACCGTAACATCCCGTCCTAATTTGATGTTCCTGGATAATTTCTTTACGTTCTTGCTAAAAAAACCGATACCAAAAACAAGGGCTATCGCGAAGATAATATTAGGGAGGTACTGCATAAATAGTTGTTATTTGTTATCAGCCGGGTCGTTTTCGGGAAGTTCGTATTCTTTTTGCTTTTTACCAAATACGGAAACATTTACATAGCGTTTTGGGTTTAAACGAAAGTCCTGCAAGAGCAAGTCCAGTTCTCTGGAAGCGCTGGCAAGGTTGGTATACAGTGCTTCGTCCTTAGCCAGTTTTCCCAGAGAGCCCTCCCCTTGTTCTATCTGGGCCAAAAGTCCGTTTAAATCTGTTATCGTCCCTTTTAATTTGGTCAATGTTCCCCCAAGGTCTGCATCGCTAAGTTCTGCGGAAAGCTTGGAAAAATTCTCCGTAATGGTATTGATATTTTTAAGGGATTGTTCCAAATCACCCTTGTTGTTCGCCAAAACTTGGTTCATGGCGTTTGCGGTAACCTGGAAACTGGTGACCAAGGTATTCAGTCCGGCAATGCTTTCCCTCAACTCCATGCGGGTGCGGACGTCCAAAACATCGTTGACATTCATCAATAGGGAGTCTGCATTGCTAACGGCACCTTCGACCTTCAATTGCAAGGGCGTCAATTTTTCCTGCACCAAATCCGTAATTCCCGGTTTCATATTGGAATTCAATGTGTCCCCGGATTTGGCCATGGGCGCACCATCAAAAACAGGCACTATTTGGATACCCTTACCGCCAATGATTCCCGTATCATAGATTTCGGCAATACTGTTTTGGGAAAATTGATGTCCTTTGTTTATTGAAAAAGTAACAACGGACCTAAACCTACTATCCTTAAACTTTATTCGTATCACATTACCTACGACCAATCCATTAATAGAAACTTGTGTGCCCGTCTGTAAGCCTACCACATTATCATAAACGGCATGGAACTTTGAGGAGTCATCAAAAACGGATGAGGATTTTAAATAACTAAAACCAAAAATAACGGCTAATATGCCTAATAGAACTAAAATACCGGTCTTTACTTCTCTGGATAACTTCAAAAGGTATGGTTTACGGTTCCAAACAAAATTAGGAATAATTTTAAGACCGCCTTATCCTTCTTAATTTCATTTTAATGCTTGGGACAAGGGCACCCGCAAACTATCTTTATAGGCAACAATATAAGAGGTAGTGTAACCTTTGGCATCTGCATTGGATTTCAACAGTTTAGCCTCTTCATATGACGTGGTATTCCCATACATGTAGCGAAATACGTTTTTATTGGGTATCCGTTCTTTAGAAAGTGTATTTAAGCCATTAAAGTAATCCCCATCCAAAGGAATTACCTTGGCACTGGCCAAAATCTGGACTCTAAAGGTAAATTCTCCTTTTGATGATTGCGTAGCCTTGCTTTCTTTCGCCGTATCTTTTTGAGACAAAGGTTTTTCTTCCACTTTTGGCAAGGGTTTTTCCTCTGTTGCCTTTTTCGATATAACAGCAACTTCCGTTACTTTTTCCTTGGTATCCACTTTAGGTTTTACCGGCGGCACTTCTTCTTTAACTACTTCTTTAATAGGTTCCTCTATCTTAGAAAGGTTTTCAACTACCTTTTTTTGCTCAGGTTCCGGGGCATCCAGAGGGGTCAAATTGGCATTTACCCCATCTTTATAGGTTAGGATAGCATTGGCGATAGCCGTTCCCATTTCCCTTTGTCCTTTGTCCGAATCTAAATAACTGCCTTCATTTTTATTGGTCAGGAATCCTGTTTCAATAAGCACACTTGGCATAAAGGTTTGATGTAATACAATAAAACCTGCTTGCTTTACCTTACGATCTTTGCGCTTAAGCTTGGCCGTAAAATTTTGCTGCAAAAGCTTGGCCAACTCCACACTTTGGTCCAAAAATTCTTCTTGCATAATAGTAAGACCGATAACGGATTCTGGGGAATTAATATCGTATTCCGCATACTTCTGCTCGTAATTATCCTCCAAGTAAATTACCGAATTCTCTTTTTTGGCTACTTCAAAGTTTTGCTTATTGGCATGAAGTCCTAATACAAAAGTACCTGCACCATGTGCCTCAGAATTATGGGAATCACAATGGACGGAAACAAATAGGTCCGCATTTGCCTTGTTGGCAATGTCCCCGCGTTTAAATAAATCTACAAAAGTGTCATCATCACGGGTATAGATGACCTCAACATCCTTATTTTGTTCCAAGAGTTTACCCACATGAAGCACAATGTTTAGGGCAATATCCTTTTCTAAATATCCGTTTCCAAGGTTTCCAGGATCATGCCCTCCATGCCCTGCATCCAAAACAACGATAAACTTTTTAGAGACGGGAGGTTCGGTATTGTTTTTGATATAGGAAGATAATAGAAATGCAATACCAATACAAAGAGTAACGACCAACCGATTTTTAATCATGTGAACAGTAATTTTTTGGTGCACTGTCTAGGTTAAAATTATTGTAATAGCCAATTAACAGAACAAAAAATATATGTAAGTTTGGACTTCAAAAACCGAGCCAAGCTGCTACAAAAATAGGATTTATCAAGTTGCAAGCAAACAAACATCTCCATCTTTTCCTATTCCTACTGGTTTTTGCCACCCTTAGCATTTCCGCCCAAGAAGATCCCATTGTCCCATTACCTATCAAAGCTGTTGAAGATAGCATTGTTGCTCCACTGCTTCCCCCCAACATCTTAAACGATAGCATCATCGTTACGGATACCGTGCAGCGGGATACCGTTAAAACCAATAAAACCTTGCTTTTGGGCAAAATAAAGTACAAGGCCAAAGATTTTGTTAGGTTATCCAAAAAGGAGAACAAGATATACCTCTATAATGAGGCTGAGATCTATTACCAAGACACCGAGCTTAAGGCAGGTATCATTGTACTGGACTATATTAAGAACGAGGTTTATGCAGGCCGCATTAAAGATTCTACCGGTACTTACAGTCAATTGCCCAACTTTAAACAGGGAAGCCAAATAGTAATACCGGATTCCATCAGGTTCAATTTTGATACGCAAAAGGCTTTGATTTGGAATTCCAGGACAGAACAAAGTGCCAATGCCGGTTCTTTTGGAAATGATGCGATGAAGGTCCTTGCACAGATTACCAAAAAGGAGAATGACTCCGTTTATTTTTTGAAGGACGGAAAAATCACAACTTCCAAAGACACCTTGGACCCAGACTATTATATAAAAATACGTAAAGCCAAATTTGTACCGGGGAAAAAGATAATTGCGGGGTATAGTAATCTTTATTTGGTCGATGTGCCTACACCTATTGCGGTACCTTTTGCCTATTTTCCCTTGACCACGGGAAGGACGGGCGGGCTTATCTTCCCCACCTTTGGAAATGACCCCAATAGGGGCTTTTTCCTTCAAAATGGAGGGTATTATTTTCCCATAAACGACTATGTGGATTTTAGTGTATTGGGCAATTTCTTTACCAATGGCAGCTATGGTTTTAGGACGCAATCCACCTATGCAAAACGTTATCGGTTTAGGGGGAACCTCAACTTTAATTTTGAAAATCAAGTAGTTAGCCAAAGGGGGTTTGATGATTTCTCGAGAACCACACTCTATAATTTACAAATTTCGCATTCCCAAGATGCCAAGGCCAATCCAAATTCAAGATTTTCGGCAAGTGTTAATTTAGGGAGTAGCAATACCTTTAGGGATTCTTTTAATCAAATCAACATACAAAACACCCAAGTCAATAACTTATCGTCATCCATTAGTTACTCTAAAACCTTTCCGGCCTACCCATCCGTTAATATCAACTTATCGGCCACGCATAACCAAAATACCAATACCCAAGAAATCAACCTTACACTGCCAACGTTACAGGCCAGTATGGAACGGATTTTTCCTTTTGTAAAAAGGGAAGGTATCAAAAAAGGGTTGGTACAAAACTTTAACTTCCAGTATAACGTACGGGCAGAAAACAGGATCAGGACAACGGATTCCCTGTTCCTTACCCCAAGAATGTTTGAGGATTCCCGTGTGGGTGCAAGACACTCCATTCCCTTCAACACCAATTTTAAGGTGGCTAAATATTTAAGCGTATCCGTTGGGGGTAATTATGAGGACGTTTGGACGCTGAATACGTTTAGACGCGGTTTGGATGCTGATAACCGGGAGGTGGTTTTGGATACCATCAATGGTTTTGACCGCTACAATACCTACAATTTTAGTGCTAGCGTGGGAACTACCGTTTATGGAACCTTTAACTTTGGGGAGGACAAAAAAATACAGGCCATACGCCATGTAATGCGGCCCCAAATAAGTTGGGGGCTGGCTCCGTCCTTTGAACGCTTTTTTGACCAATTGTTGGACGCTGACGGCAACCCCGTTTTTAATAATAACAATGAACCAGAACTATTCAGTCGTTTTGAAGGAACATTGAACGGTGCCCCTGGTCTCAACCGAAGCAATTCCCTATCGTTTTCTTTGCAAAATACCCTAGAAGCCAAAGTCCGTGATCGGGATTCCACTAAATTGGAACCCAAAAAAGTTTCCATTCTTAACAACCTGAATTTTGCCACCAACTATAATTTTGAGGCAGATTCCTTACGGCTTAGCCCCATTAGTATGAATGGTGGCACCCAGATTCTGAACAACAAAATGTCCATTAACTTTTCTGGAATCCTAGACCCCTTTGCTATCGACAATAATGGAAGGCGTATTAATACCTTGAACATCAAAAATGGAGGGAGTTTATTACGACTCACCCGGGCTACTTTTAACCTTAGGTATTCTATAGACAGTGAGGTATTTAAACGGAAGGACAAAAAAGAAGATGAGGAAAAAGAAGCCAGTGACCAATACCGTTTGAATAGTGGTGGCAGGGACGACGACCTTTTTGGGTTTGGTTTGGATGATAGTAGAAGCCCTTCCAACTCAAAACAACGGGAAGCGGAGAACGGAGACATTGAAAACCCTATTTATGGCACAAAAATACCTTGGGACCTTAACATACAGTTTGCCGCAGGTTACAATAATAGCAACCGCCAAAATGAGTTTAGCAATGCTTCCCTTATGTTTGGGGGCAATGTAGCGCTATCCCCCCGTTGGGACATTAGGGTCGCCTCCGGTTATGATTTTGTAAACAAAGGATTCGCCCAAACCCAATTGGGTTTTAGGCGAAATCTAAAAAGCTTTGACCTTCGTTTTAATTGGGTTCCCTTTGGACGTAATGAGCGCTGGGATTTCTTCATAGGCATCAGCAGTTCCCTCTTAAGTGACCTAAAATGGGAACAGAATAGCCAAAGGAGTATTCGACGTTAATGGACGATATGTTTTTTGCGTTCCGCATTGGGTTTTAGAAGCGGTCCCCCATAGCAATATCACCCAAAGTACCTAAGATACTTCCTTCCCCTTTGTCTTTTCCTCCTCTTGGAATGGCAGACAGGACGCGCCCTGCCAATCTACTAAAAGGTAGGGATTGAATATAGACCGTTCCAGGGCCACGTAATGTTGCAAAGAACAAACCTTCTCCACCAAATACGGTGTTTTTTATTCCCCCAACAAATTCAATATTGTAATCTACCGTATGTGAAAAACCTACAATACAACCCGTATCCACTTTTAAGACTTCTCCCGGGGCCAGCTCTTTTTTTGCCATAGTACCCCCAGCATGCACGAAGGCCATGCCGTCGCCTTCCAATTTTTGCATAATAAAACCTTCGCCACCAAACAAGCCCCTTCCCAATCTTTTGGAAAACTCAATACCTACGGAAACTCCTTTTGCAGCGCACAAAAAAGCATCTTTTTGGCAGATGAACTTACCACCGATTTCAGATAAGTCTATAGGCAATATCTTGCCAGGATAAGGGGAAGCAAAACTCACTTGTTTTTTACCTTGACCTATATTTAAAAAAGCGGTCATAAACAGGCTCTCCCCGGTAAGCATTCGTTTTCCGGCGGAAAAAATCTTTCCTAAAACACTGCTATCTTGATTGGAACCATCACCAAAGATGGTGTCCATCTTAATATCGGTATCCATCATCATAAAACTTCCAGCTTCGGCCACTACAGCTTCTTGTGGGTCCAGTTCTATTTCAACATACTGCATTTCTTCCCCAAAAATCTCATAATCTATTTCGTGTGCATTCATTTTTTTGATTGTTAGATTAATACACCTATGTGTTGGTTAGTATATGGAATTGTTACATACGTATATTAATTTTTTATGCGTACCGTCCATTCAAAATTGAAAGTACTCACCACTACCCCATCCGTATTGACCCCAACAGATTTCATCCAAAAGGTTTGGCCCTCGCCGGTCTCTACGGTATTCTTTACTGCCTGGGCAATCAAATGGCCATCCTCACAAGTAAACGTTATACGTCCCATGGCTTTTTTACTAAAATTAGCATTGTTGTTTTGCACCAACATGGAAATACGTTTTCCACTTTGTCGTATGGCCGTGGATACCATGATACCTGTAGAAAATTCCGCCGCCATTCCTTGCACTGCCCAAAACATGGAGTTAAAGGGGTTTTGGTTGAACCAACGATGCTTTACCGTAACCACGGCTTTTTGGTCGTCCATATACCTAAGACGAACGCCACACCACCAAGCAGAAGGTAGTTTAAAAAACGTAAAAAGATTGACTTTAAACAGTGAGGGAGGTTTCATAAAACGAATTATTCTGCGTAAAGTTCAGCAATTTCTTTGGAAAATTTCTCTCGTATGACCCGTCGTTTTAGCTTTAAGGTGGGCGTAAGTTCAGATTCACTTCCGTCCTCATGCAGGGGCAACCAAAGTTTCGCCGTGAGCGTAAACTTTTTGACCTGTTCTATATGACTGAACAGCGGGTTGTACCGATCAATGATTTTTTGGTACTTTTTAAGTACCTTTTTGTGTTTGACCATAGTGTCCAAACCTTCCCACGCCACTCCTTTTTTGCTGCACCAGTTTTTTAAGGCTTCTTCTGCAGGCACTATTAGGGCAGTAACGAACTTCTGCTTGTCGCCTACCACCATCATTTGCTCTATTAAAAAATCCTCCTTCATTTTATTTTCGATGGGCGCTGGGGCCACATATTTGCCGCCCGAAGTTTTCAATAATTCCTTTTTGCGGTCTGTAATTTTCAAGAATTTTCTTCCTGTAGGCCCTGTCACCAGTGTTCCGATATCCCCGGTACGAAACCACCGTTTGCCATCCATCTCTAAAAACACCTTTTCCGTTTCCGCAAGCTTTTTATAATAGCCCATCATTACGCTGGGGCCATGGGCAAGAATTTCGCCTTCTCCTTCCCTATAATCACTACCTTCTTCAATATATACCTCAACCCCACCTATGCAAGGTCCGGTAGTCCCCAGAATAACGCCATCCGGCTCCATGGTATTCACGGTTATAGTAGGTGATGTCTCTGTGAGCCCATACCCTTCGCGCAAAGGGATTCCGGCCGCACAGAAAACCTGGAGTATTTTTACTGGACAGGGTGCCGCACCGGTAACAATCGCTTTTACATTACCCCCTAAAGCCTCACGCCACTTGCTAAAAATGAGCTTGTCCGCAATTTTCCATTGGATTTTTTTACCAAAAGATAGTTTTTGGTTGATCTCATACCCGTTCGCGAGCTCCAAAGCCCAAAAAAAGAGTTTCCGCTTTACGCCTTCCAACGCCAAGCCTTTATTGTAAATAGCTTCATACACCTTCTCCAAAAGACGGGGTACGGAAGAAAAGGTCACTGGTTTTACCGCTTGTAAATTGCCCTCTGGCCCGCTTAGATTGTCCGTTCCCACAAAATGGGCTTGGGCACCCTTAAAAATATAGACCATAGCCACGGCACGTTCAAATATGTGGCACAGGGGCAAAAAACTTAAGACATTATCCCCGTGATCTGCCGCTAAGTGTATGGAAGTGTTCTCCACCACGTGCATGATATTCTTATGGCTTAGCATCACCCCTTTTGGATTTCCCGTGGTGCCAGAAGTGTAGATAATGGTCACCAAATCGTTGGAAACAATACTGGCCTTTAGTGCCTCAACCTCCTTTTTTTGGGTAGTATTGAACAAATCCGACCAATGCGTACCTTGGATTTCTTTATCAAAAACATAAAGATGTTGCAGGCTTTTTACCTTTTTTTGGGTTGCCTTTAATTTATCAATAAGGTCCAACCCACCACAAAATGCGGCTTTGACTTCCGCTTCTGTTAAAATATATTCATAATCCGAAACGCTTATTGTTGGATATAAGGGTACGCTGACCATGCCCGCCATCTGAACGGCAAAATCCATAATCAACCATTCCGGTCTGTTTTTATAGGATACCAAGGCAACTTTATCCCCTTTTTGTAACCCAAGGGACAACAGCCCGGAAGCAGCCTGTTCTGCCATATCAACGATTTTTTGGGTACTAAAGGATTGCCATTCATTAGCGTTGTTTCTGCTATTTAAAGCTTTGGAAGATGGATAGTTTTCTAATTGATGGTACAATAAGTCAAATAAACGTGTCATGAAGTTAGCGATAGTTTAGTTTGTGAATTTCATAAGTTACAAAAATGAGAGTAGGTCTACCAAAAACAACCCAGTATCGTGAAGGTTACTCAAACATCAAACTGATGAATTCCGCCACGCAAGCGGGTTTATCCTTGTTCTCAATAGCTACGGTACAATTCCAAGTGATTTTCAAACCGTTTTCCCCGTAGGGTTCCACTTGATGTACACCTCCCGTAAATCGAACGTTGTCGCCTACCAAAACCGGGGAAGGAAAACGAACCTTGTTAAGACCATAATTGACACCCATGGTAGCAGATTTTACCTGAACGGTATCCCCAATCATCTTAGAAAGTAGGGAAAGGGATAAAAAACCGTGGGCAACCGGTTTTTTAAAGGGGGATTCTTGGGTGGCTCTTTCAACATCTACATGTATCCATTGGAAATCCAAGGTAGCCTTGGCAAAATCATTGATCATCCCTTGATTTACGGTGAGCCACTCACCATTTGGTAATTCTCTTCCTGTCCAACTTTTTAGTTCTTCAAGATTTTCTAAGGTTAGTTTTGTCATATACAACTGCTATTTATCTACTTGTGCCACCATCAATAGGCAAGCATATTCCTGAAACAAATCGTGCTTCATCAGAAGCCAAATACAAATATCCATAGGCAATATCAACGGGGTCCGCTACCGTTCTTAAGGGAATATCGGCCTTTAAGGCTTCAAAATGGGCATCAGGTATTTCTTTGACCATGTCCGTCATGGTAAAACCGGGGGCTATGGCATTTGCCGTAATCCCATATTTCCCCAATTCCAAGGTCCAGGTTTTGCACATCCCAATAACCCCTGCTTTGGTCGCTACATAATTGGTCTGTCCAAAATTTCCGCGTATCCCTACGTTAGAGGCCGCACTCACGATACGTCCATAGTTCTTTTCCTTCATGTACGGAGCTACCGCTTGGGTACAAAGAAATACCCCTTTTAAGTTCACGGCAATTACGGAATCCCATTCGTCTTCACTCATTTTCATAAGGGTCCTATCCCTTGTAATTCCTGCATTATTGATCAAAATGTCGATTTTACCATGCTTGGTATTTATCTGTTCAAAAAGAGATTCAATGGCCATCTTGTCCGTTACGGAAGCGGAATGGAATTCTGCTTTTCCCCCGTTTTGAACAATAGCTTGGGCCACTTGCTCGCCTTCTGGTAATAAATCTATAATGACCACCGTAGCGCCCTCTTTGGCAAATAGTTCGGATACGGCTTGCCCAATACCTCGGGAACCTCCAGTTACAATAGCTACTTTATCTTTTAATCGCATAATTTTGTTTCTTGTTTCTTGTTTCCTGCTTCTTTACTCTTAACTCTTAAAATTTCCAACATTTCAAACCCACACCGCGCTTCCAACATCCTACTTCCTAAACCCTACATCGAGCATAATCCATCATAACTCCACGATCAGCTTCCCCATTGCCTTTCGGTCCATGATCAGTTCCAAGGCTTTTGGCGTCTCTTCCAATGAAAACGATTTATGGATATGCGGTGTTAATTCCCCTTTGGCATGCCATTGTATCAACTGCATATTGTTCTCCATACTTAGCTGAGGCTCTTTCATGGCGAAACTGCCCCAAAACACCCCCATAATAGCCGCTTCTTTTAAAAGAGCTAGGTTCAATGGGATTTTTGGAATATCCCCAGTCGTAAAACCAACGACTAGAAAACGCCCATTACGGGCCGTGGCCCGCAAAGCAGCTTCAGAATAATGGCCTCCCACCGGATCATAAACCACATCGACCCCTTTACCTTGGGTGAGTTCTTTTGCCCTACTTTTTAAGTTTTCGGTGGAATAATTAATGGTTTCGTCGGCACCATGGGCTTTACACAAGTCCAATTTTTCCTTCGTGGAGGCTGCTGCTATGACTTTTGCACCCATAGCCTTACCCAATTCCACCGCCGCCAAACCAACACCTCCAGAAGCACCGAGCACTAGCAAGCTTTCCCCAGCTTTGATTTGCGCACGGTCCTTTAAGCCATGGTACGACGTACCATAAACCATGAGAAAGGAAGCAGCTGTTGGAAAATCCATTTGAGGTGGTTTTGGAAAACATACCTTGGCGGGTAAAACCACCTCCTCCGCCAATCCGCCAAAAGGGGCAAAACCGACTACTTCTTGTCCTACTTTTACATGGGTGATCCCATCTCCAACTTCCTTTACGATACCTGAAATATCGCTGCCCGGGGTAAAGGGCAAATCCGGTTTAAATTGATACAACCCTTGAATGATAAGCGTATCTGGAAAATTTATACTACAGGCTTTTACAGTAACCACTACCTCCTTGGGACCCGCTTTTAAGCTGGGGACATCCTCTAAGACCAAATTTGAAGGCGGCCCGTAACTATGACATCGTATCGCTTTCATACCGACTAATCTTCACTGACCTTCAAGACCAATTTCCCCATTTTATCTCCGGAAAACAAACGGCCGAAGGTCTCTGGGAAATTTTCAATACCCTCATAAACGGCTTCCTTGCTCTTTAACTTTCCTTGGGCCATCCACATGCCCATCTGCTGGGCAGCCTCACCGTAACGTTTGGCCCAATCAAAAACGATCATTCCTTGCATGGTAGCCCTATTGACCAGTAAAGACAGATAGTTGTTAGGACCTTTTACACCCATTTTATTGTTGTATTGCGAAATAGCCCCACAAATAACGATTCTGGCATTTAAACGAATCCTGCTCAAGGCAATATCCAATATTTCTCCACCCACATTATCAAAATACACATCGATACCTTTAGGGCAAAGCTCTTTTAGGCGATGGTGTACTTTTTCGTTCTTATAATCTATGGCCCCATCAAAACCCAATTCCTTGACGATGTAATCACATTTCTCCTTTCCTCCCGCAATACCTACCACGGTGCATCCTTTTATTTTGGCTATCTGGCCTACTACACTCCCTACGGCACCTGCCGCACCAGAAACCAATACTACATCACCTTCCTTTATTTTACCCACTTCCAAAATGCCAAAATAAGCCGTCATTCCGGGCATACCAAGGGTTCCGATATATGTGGGAAGGGGCGCTAATTTGGGGTCTACGGGATAAAAACCCGTTCCATCCGTGGCCACATACTGCTGTACACCGCCATTACCGGATACAAAATCACCCACCTTAAATTTTGGATGGTTATTTACGGCTACCACCTCACCCACGGAACCTGCCCGCATCACCGAACCCAGTTCCATGGGGGCAATGTAGGATTTGGCATCGTTCATCCAACCTCGCATAGCGGGATCTAAGGATACATAGTGTTGCTTGACCACAACCTCTCCTTCCTTTGGTTCAGGTACCGGATTGGATACTAAATTCCAAGTGTCCGGTCCAGCTTCCCCAACGGGGCGTTTAACAAATAATAGTTGCTTGTTCATTCCTTATCTTATTTTTTCTTGTTCGTAAAACTTTCCACATAGGCCAACATTTTCTCGCGTATCTCTGGTTTCCACCAAAGTTGGGCAGCCTCTTTCAACGCATTTTCTGGATGGGTATCCAGTTTATCCCATAAGGGTTTTCGTAATTTTTGTTTAGTGTTTATCAGAATTTCTTGGTCTGCCCTTAAATATTGCTGCATTTGTTTCTCTGCCCTGGGCAATACCTCTTCCAGAGGTAATAGTTCGTCTACCAAACCCGCAGCTAAGGCTTCTTTTCCGTTAAGCAGTTTACCTTCTAAAATATAACGATGTGCACGTCCATGGCCCATCCAAAAGGAATAGACTTCCGTTAGGTTCTGGCTAATCTGGATATTGACGGCAACTTCGTTTAGGCCAATCACGTACTTTTCCCCATCCGCCATATAGCGGTTGTCACAGGTTACGGCCAATACACATCCACCTGCCGGGGAGTGTCCCGTTATAGCTGCGATCAGCGGTTTTTTAAATAGGAGCAGTTCGTTATAAAGCGCCCCAAAGGAGGTGAAAAAAGTATTGATCTGTCCTTTATCATATTGTATAAGTTCCACCAAATCCAATCCTGCGGAAAAAAAATGGGGTTGCCCTGTTAGTATGACCCCCTTTACGCTTTCCTTGGCCCCCAATTCCTTAATGGTGGTTCGCAACTCTTCCACCATAGCAAAATTCAAAGCATTCGCTTTTCCCCTATTGAGCTGTACAATGGTATAGCCTTCCTGTTCCCGTATCTTTAGATTTTCCATAGTTTTTATAAAAGTGAATTTCCTCCATCCAGCGTCAAGGTCTGTCCGGTGATAAATTTTGAATTGTCCGAAGCCAACCAGCAAATAGCTTCTGCTATCTCCCCAGCTTCGCCAAAACGTCCCATGGGAACCATACTTTTTAGCTTTTCTCCCAAGCCTTCACGGGAAGATAATAGTTTATCCAACAAAGCAGATTCCGTATACCCTGGGCAAACCGCATTGATTCTAATGTTCTTTCTGCCGTATTCAAGGGCGGCGGATTTGGTCATCCCCACCACGGCAAATTTACTCGCGGCATAAGACAAATTATTTCCTGAAGGTTTGAGTCCCGCCAAGGAAGCCACATTGATAATATTACCCGTTTTTTGTTTCATCATTTGCTGTAAAGCCACTTGCATGCAATAAAAAACCCCGGTTTGGTTCACCGCAATGACATTATGCCAATCCTCATGGGTATGATGGGCCGTTTTCGCTTGGTCTTTACCACCAATTCCGGCATTATTGACCATCACATCCAACTGTCCAAACTTTTCTATTGCCATGAAAATAAGGTTTTGGACCTGTTCAAATTGGGTAACATCGGTTTGTTGGGCATGGGCGATACCATCTGCCATCATAATTTCATCAGTCACCCTTTGGGCACTTTCTAGATTGATGTCAGAAACCACTACTTTGGCCCCATGCTTTCCGAACAACCTGGCCGTAGCCTCGCCAATTCCGCTGCCAGCACCCGTAATCACAACCACTTTGTTTTTTAAATCCATGACTTATTTGGTTTACAGTGAATCAATCTAGAATCCAATAAGGCACGTTCCCGTAAATGGGAGGGATAGCCCTCTGCCATGGCCATGGCTATAAAATCTGAAAAAGAAGCATATTTTACCACGATAATGGCATCCCAGAGTGCTTCATCCGCAGGGCCAATAAGCATGTGTTCCGGTTTGCCAAAGAATACGATTTCCGCATCGACTTGCTTAAAATAGGGTTGTGCGGCATTAAGATAGTTCGCATATGCTTCTTTACCGGTTTCCCCCGTTTCTTCCACGGTTGTTTTATAGCGCAAAAGATTAAGCATGACCACAGGTGTTCCATCAGTGGAATTCTTGAATTTTTGAAATTCGTCCGGATTTACGTTAAGATAGTTTTCCATTTAAAAAAGGGTGTCCAATTGTTTTTTCTGTACGGCCTGCCATGCCATTTTACATAACAATTCCGCTGTTTTATTAAGTTGTGAAAATTTTGGGTCACTGGTATGGCCTTTGTGAAAACGGTAGTATATCTGCTGTGCGATTACCGCAATCTTGAACAAGCCGTACACATAATAAAAGATGATGTGATCCACGGGCCTACCGCTTTTTAAGGCGTATTGCTGTACAATTTCAGTTCTGGAAGGATTTCCTGGCATCATGGTGGGGGATGGAATTCCCATTTTGG
The DNA here is from genome assembly GCA_937959125.1 of uncultured Croceitalea sp. Classification (GTDB taxonomy): domain Bacteria; phylum Bacteroidota; class Bacteroidia; order Flavobacteriales; family Flavobacteriaceae; genus Croceitalea. The sequence continues at coordinate 1,348 of CALGQU010000181.1, read as the reverse complement.
CAAATTCCGATTCTTCCTGGGTGGTCCAATAACCCAATGATGTCCCTAAATCCATTAATGGATCTCCAAGGGTGCACATCTCCCAATCCAAAATAGCCGAAATATGCTGCCAACTGTCATCGGCAAAGACCACATTATCATACTTAAAGTCATTGTGTATCAGCGCATGTGTATACGTTGTAGGCTGATGTTCCTCCATCCATGCCATGACCTTATGGGCGGTGGGAACATCATCCGTTTCCACCACTAAATATTGTTTTCCCCAATTGGTCACCTGCCGGGATACGTAACCTTCCGGTCTACCCAAATCATCTAATCCCACTACTTTGTAATCAATTTGATGAAAGGCCACAAAAGTATCCAACCACGTATTGGAAATTGTTTTGAATGCTGACGGGGTGACTGCTCGTTGATGGGCGGTTTTGGCGGTCAAGATTTCCCCTTCAATTTTCTCCATAATGTAAAAGGGAACACCTAAAATTTCCTTATCCTCACAAAACCCAAACACCTTTGGGGCTTTTTGGAATACTGGATTCAGGTGATGCAAAACCCTGAACTCCCTGCCCATATCATGTCCCCGTTTTGGTGCCGCAAAAGGGGGGCGACGCAACACATAGTCTTTTCCCTCAACCTGTAACAAATACGTCAAATTGGAATAGCCGTTGGAAAACTGTTTTACCTCCACCACACTATTGCTATTGGCTACCAAGCCTAGCTCCAACAAATAAGGAAGCAACCTATCCAAGGGCAATTCCTCGCCCGGCCGAACCGCTTTTGTAGGATTGTTGAATGTCTTGCTCAATCTCTTCGGTATTTTTTGATAATGCTTTTCCCCAACTGGCTCATATGCACCTCATCTGGACCATCTGCCAAGCGCAACATTCGTGCTATGGCATAAAAATGGGCCAAGGGAGTGTCTTGTCCAACGCCTTTACCACCTAAAAGCTGAATGGCCCTATCAATGACCCTGAGGGCCATATTGGGCGTTTCAATCTTGATCATGGCAATCAGGTCTTTGGCTTCCTTGTTGCCTTTTTTATCCATTTTATCGGCTGCGGACAATACCAAAAGTCGGGTTTGCTGTATTTCGCATGCAGATTGGGCTATGGTCTGTCGTACGCTGCTGTAGGTATCCAAAGTCCTGCCAAAAGGTTTTCGTTGTACGGAGCGTTCTGCCATGATTTCCAAAGCCCTTTGTGCCATCCCTATCAAACGCATACAGTGATGGATACGTCCCGGACCTAGGCGACCTTGGGCAATTTCAAATCCGCGGCCTTCCCCCAACACTAAATTTTCTTTAGGGACCCTAACATTATCCAACACGATTTCTGCATGGCCTTCCGGGGAA
>CALGQU010000180.1 GCA_937959125.1 uncultured Croceitalea sp. | reverse complement strand
ACTACCGTTTGGGTATCTTCCGTTGCGCAACCCATAAAAAGTAATACTATTAATCCCAATGCAGGGATTTGTATTTGGTTTAATTTTCCCGTATTCATTTTTTCTTTTTTAACTTTTATTTCCATAATCTTTAGCAAGACTAACTACTCTGTAAAGAAGTAGATATTATCCAATAAAAAGTTAGGCCCACCTACAAGGATAAGTGCCCCTAAATTGTTCTTCTGTGTAGCAAGGTCCCCTTCCAAAGGAATATCAAAGGAAGTCCAATCACCAACGGCAAGGCTGTTAACGGTGAATCTAAAATCCCTATCGTCTACAATTGGATTACCATTGTTGTCTGATTCAATCATCTGGTTTGCACCTACATCACGAATTTGAATAACAATTTCCACTCCAGGTTCTTGTGCAAAAACGTCGACGTGAAGAAAAGTACGATCCGAACCATCTACGGTGTTTTCAAAAAGTATCCCTGTAAAGTTGTTGTTTGCATAGGATAAGACGGCGTCCCCGTTAGCAGAGGTCATAGTCGTCTCCGTTGTAGATCCCCCAAAACCCGGGGTAAAGTTACTCTCCGTAGCATTTGTATAGGCATCACTAAATATGGAGCTTACACTTGCTTGCGGCAAGGTAGGTGTTGGAGCCGGCTCTAAGCCACCACCGGAAACCAGTTCTAAACCACCGGTCGCCGCAACGCCTGCCAATTGTGCCGATATTTGGGCCGTACCTTCGCCCACCACACTTATTTCTCCCAACTCATTAACAATCGCAACCGAAAGGTCTGATGAAGAAAAATCAAAATATGCCGGTGCCGCCATTACGGTAAGGTTCTCTCCCGTTCCAAGATTAAAGGTCTGGGTGAGTCCGGTTACACTTAAGCTAGATCCGGTAAATGATTGTTCCGTTATTTCTTGACCATCAAAAATAGTAGGTCTTGGCTGGGCTATGGTTCCCAATCTTTCAAACCTAATTTCATCAAAAAACAGGGAATACCCACCTTCATCACCTTCAAAGGAAGCACCTTCCGCCAACCAGAACAAGCCTGTTTCACCTATTAATTTGGAAGCATCCGGTATGGGTATCACATATTTTTCCCATCGGGTACTCACACCCAACTCATTTAACGTTACCAGAAACCTGTTGTTGGTTTCCCCAGAAATACCAAACCCTATAGCATCTATACTAGCAGCCTGGGAGGCCCTTGCATAAAACGTGAGTGCATCAAAACCGGTAAGGTTTCTTGCCGCTGTGGTATTAAAGGTTGCACCTACAAAACCGTTCCCAAAAACGGGGACATCAAATCGCATTGCGGTTTCACCAGAGAATACTTCATCCGTAACCACGCTGAATGCCATAGGGTCTGCTCCTGCATCCACAAATGGGAAAAAGTCCAATCCAGCGGAAAATGCATCAATAAAAACATCACCATTTTGCGGGAATTGGGCAAATTCCACGTTTTCCGTCGGTTCCCGTTCACAACTAACCATGATGATGAGAAGGCATCCTAAAAGGATGCGGCCTATATTTATAAATCTATCTTTTCTCATTTTGTTGTTTTTATTTCCCGATGTTAATATGTACATATGTTCTAATTTCCCATTCGTTACCGTTGCCAAAGCCAACTGGACTTATGGTAGGTTCCGTAGCGAATTCTTCCATGGCATTTGGTAAAAACCGAGGTGAGAATTCATTGAGCGAACGCCATGTTCCGCGAATACCAATTTGGGTACTTGGAAGAATGAACCAATCTTGTTTACCTACGGTAGTTGAGATGTCCAGCATTAACTGTACTGGGAAGGTCAAGTTAAAATCACGATGGAAGTCAAAGGGACCCCAATCGTTGATCTTGAAGGCGTGTTGCACCTTTATTTTTTTGTAAATGAGCCTTATATCTCCACCTACCCGTTCGATCAGTCGTTCATCACTACCGCGTGCTTGGGCATTTCCAAAGTATAAGTTGGCAATTAAGCCTAAATCTGGACTTACCTTGGATACCAAACGCGTATTGCTTTCCCAAAGGTTTCTAGCCGGTGCTGAACCGGGAAATGCAAATAAGGTACGATTGCCTAAGAATCCGATAGCTGCATCTTGAGCCGTGGGATGATGGCGAAAAACGAAACCTGTACTTACCGCCAGTTTTGCGTCTTCTGAACGATCATTGTCCCATTCATAAAACCAAGTTCCCGGCGTGGGATCAAAGGTGAGCAACAATTCCCCAGCTACGGTTTCCCTATTTGCACGTACCACAAAAGGATCGTCCAAAATATTACGTAACCTGCCTGCACCGCCAATACCATTGGGAATTGGCCCTACAATAGGTTTTTGCCATAAAAAGTTTGGAGCGATCTGCACATTACCCGCACTTACCGTAAAACCGGTTAGAAAGTTGGTCTGATTACCACTACCGCTATCCTTTAAGCGCCATCCGGTAAAGGTTTTTGTGGCGTCTGCACCGCCACCGGCAACCAATCCCATAACGGCTCCTTGAGCGTACCAATTGAATTTTCCGCCTTCATATGTAATCTTGGCTTTACCTCCCCAATTATCCTTAGTATCCACTTGATCCACAAAAACAGGGCTGTTTGGGTCATCTTCTTCCGTGAACTGGAATTCCCTGCCGTTCAAGGGCTGTCCACCCCAAATACCACCCACTTCAACATTCAGATGTTCTCCAAACTTTCTTTCTATATGTATGGTTCCCCTTCTTGTTCTTGGTTGCGGAACGGCCAAAGAGGATACAATGGTGCCAAAATCATCTACGTCTTCATGAAAAATACCCGTGATGTCATACTTGCCAAATTTCTTGGAATATTTCAACAAAACCGCTGGGTTGGCCCCCCACCACAATTGTGGACCGAAGGCGGCCTTAAATCCTTTGAAAGCACGTTTGCCATCAACCTCAATACCGGAGGTCTCCCCGTTATAGATATCTAGATTAGGTCCGTAGTTGGCTTCTGGATACAGTCCGAAAAAATCCCCTTCGTAACCCCAATGGTAATGGCCTGTCCTAAAGAATCCCCGTACATCAAAATCCTTGGCATTCCATTCAAAAGAAGCATTATATACCTGAACCCTATTTACATCGTTAAGTACGACCGGACCTTGATCCGTTTCCACGGTTATGGGCCGACCACGATTTTCATAAAAGATTTCATCAATAGGGTTTTGGGCCACATTTCCAAGGACATTGAAGTTGACTTCTGCCCTTACGTTTGATGCAGGATTACCTTCCACGCCTACAAAATAGGATTGTTGAAAATCGAACCCTTGCTGATTAGGAAAAACCTGTTGCGTAGGATCTGCATTTTCTGGCGTTGTAGTTAGGTTACCCCCCGTATTAAAGGTGGTAAACTTTGCCTGCAAGTTGCTTAATCTAAGCTTACTTGTTTGCTGTCCGGACAGGGCGGCTTTATCTCCCCTAGCGCGTAGTACGGCATCGGCTAGCTCTATGTTCCCAAAATAATTATCAATGAACGGCAAATCCACACCTGTCTCATAGGGATTCAATTTATGGGCTTCTTTTAAGGCATAGTAGGCTGCTCTAGGATACAGCTCATAAAGTCCCCTAGGGCTGGTTGGGCCTTTTGCACAGATACCGAACCACTCTTCGTTCATGTTATTTTCCCCTTCAGCAGGAAGGTCCCTGGCATAACCACCATTGGACCAAGAAGCGTTGTTATCATGAAGATCGGCGTTCTTTCTGTCATCAAAACCAAATTTCCACCATCCATCACTAAATTGGAAGGTAAACCCTCCAATGGAATTATTGGCCTTGCCCAAACCTGCGGCATTTTCATAAATCTCCTTCCAATTGCCTACCATATAGTACGCTTGGGAATACTGATCTTCCTTTTGTTCTATGGCGCTAAAAGCGTCCGCACCAAACTCCGTGAACATAATGGGTTTATCCAACTTTTCCTTTACCACATCGAACATATCGCCAAAGGAAACGCCCCTGTAGGTGTTGGTGCCGTAGATATCAATGTCTTTACATTCTTCCGCTACAATATCAATAAACAGAACATCTCCGTTACATATGGCTACCGGGTGCGATGTATCTATCGCCTTCATCATTTTGGCGGCTTCATTCATCAATCGGTACATGGGCCTACCGCGCAATTCACCAACAGCGTTTATCTTTTCCTGGCCATCCGGGAAATCCTCCGTTTCCGCACCTGCCCAAAATAAGCCGTAATTGTTCTCGTTGCCTAACAGATATAATAGGAGTCCTGGCGTATTCTTATATCCTTCTACCAAACCTTTCATTTCGTCCAGCAAGAATTTCTGGGTCCGTTCTTCAGAATATATGGTTACGGGTGTCCAAACGCCGTCCAATGTTAATCCATACCGACCAAAGGAATGGTTCAACATGGTATAGATACCGTAATTCTCGTAGATATACCGTATCCATCTTGCAGGGACTCCCGTATACTGGCGTATAACGTTAACTCCCATGTTTTTTAGCAAGGACATTTCCGTATCCAACCCTGCTTTAATAACATCATCCGGTTTTTTCCAGAAATCTGCATTTACGGTGTTGGTTCCAATTGGGATATAATCCCAATTCATACCATTAATCATAAACTTTTCACCGTTTACCATCAATTGTGCTCCCTTGTCGTCATTTACCACTTTTACTTGAGCAGTTTGTGCTAACAGTGTTGTGGTAAGAAGAAAAAAGCTGAGCTTGACCAATCTTTTTAACAATGTATTCATGTAGTTTAATTTGATAGTCTAAACATATTGTTAAAAATTATTATTCTCATAAATTTCACCACAACAAAAAGCATACATGATAATTTAGTACCTGTTTTTATGCGATTATCATATTAAAATTGCGCCGAAAGCCAAGTATATCAAGTCATGAAGAGGAATGTTAAAAAATGATGATATCGCCCTCACTTTTTCAAATAGGCAATTTTGTATAGGTAATGTTAAGGTGTTTTCAAAAAATGTTGAGGGGAAAAAATTGTTTGTAAAGTAGTTTATACCTCTAAGATGTAGTTTACAAGGTTATCTTCATGGTTTAGATCCAACTTTTTACGTAAACGATATCGTTTGATTTCCACACTTCTTGGGGAAATATTCAGTAGTTGTGCAATTTCTTTAGACGAGAGGTTTAATCTTAAATACGCGCACAATTTTAAATCGTTTGGGGAAAGCTTAGGATGCAAGGATTTTACCGTTTTTAGAAAGGTACTATCTGCATTGTTGAACGCTTCTTGGAACATTTCCCAATCATCACTCTGGTTAAGGTTCTTATCTATAATCTGAACTACCGGTTTTATAGAACTTTCATCTCCAACGGAATTTACCAACTCTTTTTTAATTTTACCTAAAAGCTCATTCTTTTTAATGATACTCATAGTGGAAGCAGCCAATTCTTTGGTCTTCGATTTATTTTCTTGCTGTAGTTGTTGATTTTTTATTTTAATGATTTCTTTTTCGCTTTGCATTTGCGCAAATTCCAATTCCCTCTTATTTTTCTCCACCAATTTTTCTCGTTGTCTGCGGTAATACTTGTTATAGACGTTGTGCATGAACAGGGAGAAAAAAATAACCCCAATGATATAAGTCGCTAGCATGACATTTGAAATAAACCAAGGCCTATCGATTGTAAAACTATACGCTGCAACATTGGAGGATTTTTGATTTCCTAACCTTGCCTGTACCCTAAACTCATAGTCTCCATATGGCAAATTTTCATAAAGGACCTCAACATCATTGGTCCAACCGCTCCAATCATCATATATGCCCTCTAATTTATATTGATACTGTGTTTCCAAATACTTCTGATATTCCGGAACGTAAAAAGAAAAATGAAAATCATTTTGATTACTACTAAACTCTCCCAAAACATCTTTTGGAACAAAATCCTCATTTTTCCTAAAGTTGATATTGGCCACACTGGACAATTGTACTTCAAAATCCAATGGTATGGATTGCCTAAGGTCAAAAATGGTATAGCCAGAAGTCTTACCCAGAAGATACCTGCTATCCCCAAGGTTTATGATGTTCTCATAGCCCAAGATACCATCTCTCATTTCCTTGTTTAGCGGTATGGATTTAATTTGAAGGTCACTGGATAAGGCTGTTGGGGTAACAAATGATATGCCGGGTTTGGTAAATATCCAAAGTGTGTTATCTAAAGTATCCGTGATGAGTTTGCCAGATTCATAGGTATGGGAAGAATATACCTTGCTCAATACCGTATCCCGTATAAATGTATTTTGGTCCACATTATACTTGAAAATTCCTTTTTTATAAGCGTAAAGTAAATCCCCGCGATACTTTATAAGCCCTGATTTCGAACCTTTTATCTGGGTATCTTTTACCACTTGTTCTACTTTGGTATAACCTGGATTCACCTTTAACTCAAACACACCGTTATACTCATGATTTACAAAAATGGTATTTCCCAAGGTTTCAAAATACCGGGAAGAATTGTTAAAACCTACGATCTTATTTTTAAGTTTCCATGTGGTACCGTCAAAAACCAATACATAAAGTCCATCATAATTCCCTTGCAATAATATATTGTAGGTATTGTCCGGTCGGGAAAATTTCCAAGCCCCCTGGACCTCACTTATTTGTTCTGCACTGGTATCCTTTATCTGAAAAGTGCCTTTATGGTGGCCACACAAAAGAATACCGTTAAATTCCTGTAGCGACCAAACCTGTCCTTGCGTACCCGTAATCAATTTAAACCGATCATTAGTCCCATAAACCTTGTAATAGAGTCCCTGATTAGTACCTAGATAAAGGTTGCCTTGATGCAAAGCCGCTGCATATACACTCCCTAAATCCCCGTCATAATCATTAAAATTCCTGTAGGGTGATTTTACGTTGACATAACTAATTCCATGATCTAAGCCCAACCAAATATTACTGGCCATATCTTCAAAAAGTGCAAGTACCGTATTGTTGGATAGGCCATTGTTCTGATTGATTTGATACTCTAATTTACCATTACTATCCAAGGATATAAGGCCATTGGATATTGTTCCTAAAGCGTATGTTCCATCCTTTAGTTGAATACCATCATATAAGCTAAGATCCTTCAACATTTTATTAGGATAATTGTCCGCAGCGCTTAAACCTCCCAATGCATTGATTTTAAAGAAGCCGTTGTTCTTGGTGAGCAAAAGCAAATTTTCTTCCTTACCAAATACATTGATGATCTCATCATCCTTAGCAAGGGGTGCATTTGAAACCAGGATATCCTTTCCTGATTGGATTTTGAACAATCCTTGGCCCAAACGTTGGAAATAAACAGTGCCGTCTACCAAAAACATTTTTGTAATGGTGTTTTTAGAAGAAATAGTGCTTATCGTTTTATTACCAACATTATAGATGTAAATCCTCTTTAAGGATTGGAACACCATAAAATCCTCTAAGGCAATAATGTTCCAAAACTCCTCATCCTCTAAAAGTCCTACAGAGAGTGTACTGGCTATAGAAGTGTAGTCCAGACCCCCTACGCTATTCTTTGTCCAATAGCCAAATTCCATAAAAGAACCGGTATAAATGCGATCGCCCACTACTTTTACGGAACGCATAATAGTTTCATTGGGCGACGGATAAAGACTCCAACTGGCCCCATTGAATTCTAACAATCCCTTATTATTGGCTACATATATCAGCTTATCCAAAGACTGCGAAATATCCCAATTCTGATTTTCACCGTGATATTCTTCCGGCTGGTAGTTTTGGATGGGCGGCAATTCTTGGGCATGTAACCCAAAAAATAAGAAGCATAAAAGAGGGAAAGTATATTTCAATGGTTTCTTTTTAACACCTCTCAAAAGATAAGTTCTTTTTTTCAAGAAAGAAAATATGTTGCTATATGGTAAAAAGATTATTTCTTTATTGAAACATAGGGACACCACCAGCAAATTACCTCGTCGCAAACCCACAAGGCATTTATACGAAACTGAATTTTAATTTATTTTGGCAAGCCCATCTGCCGGAAGTGCAGGCCTCGGAGTATTCTATCCCGTGACGATACTAATTAAAGTAGATTCCTTAAAATCTAAAAAAACGCAGCACCTTTCATAGAAAGATGCTACGCCTAGGTTTATTTCGAAAACCGTTTATCTATTAATTAAAATTTTTATTTGCGTCTGCCCATTGATTTCCAAAATATAGGTGCCAGAACTAAAATTCTGCATGGGTATTTGGGATTCATCATAGATGGTGAACATAAGGTTTCTTCCGCTAATATCATATACCGAAATAAAACTACCGGCTTCTACACCATTTAACAGCAACCAATCCGTAACCGGGTTTGGATAGGCAAATATTTCGATTTGGTCTTCTTCTTCAAGTCCGTTGGTTCCATTTTCATCAGGGTTTTCCGTGTCGTCAGCTGTATCTTCTTCGGTACCATCTGTGTCGTTATCTTCCTCGGTAGTGCCTTCATCTTCCTCCGTCCCATCAGTATTTTCATCAGATTCCTCATCTTCTTCCCCATTCCCTTCATCGGTGCCATCCATATCCGTATCGCTATCTTCTCCGGTAATGTCTTCATCTTCGTCCATCCCATCAGTACCTTCATCAGATGACCCCTCATCTTCTTCCTCATTTCCTTCATCGGTGCCGTCCATATCCGTACTGTCATCTTCTCCGGTAGTGCCTTCATCTTCGTCCATCCCATCAGAACCTTCATCAGAACCTTCATCAGATCCCTCATTGCCATCTTCATTGGTTTCTTCTGTATCCCCGTTATCCATCTCCTCTTCTTCTGGGTTCAATGGGTCTGGATCAACATCGTCTTCTAAACCATCACCATCGGTATCTGGGTTTAGCGGATCGGTACCATTGCTAGTTTCTTCATTGTCCCCAACATTATCTCCATCACTATCGGAATTGGGGTCCAGTGGGCCAACATCCTCATTGTCCCTAACACCGTCATCATCGGTATCCGGGTCCAAGGGATCCGTGCCGTTATCAACCTCATCACCATCCAAAATACCATCATCATCACTATCAGGATCATCGGGATCGGTTCCCAAATCTTCTTCTTCATTATCCAAAATACCATCATCATCACTATCCTGGAACACCTTTTCCAAAAAGATGCCGTCCAAACTGGCCAGCGTAATATCCTCTCCTACAGCCTCGCCATTGTTCACATCAGGATGAAAAAAGCCATCTATTCGCTTAAAAGTCTGTCCTGGGAAAATTGTACCCAAATCAAAAGTATATTCCGATGTGGAAGGATTTCCCACTACGATACCGTTCTCAAATTCTCGATAAATGATATCTGGATGGTCATGTGCGGTAATAGACTCTATTACCGCTGTTTCAATGCCTTCCATTTCAAAAGTGAGACTAAGGTTATCCTTATTTAACCATCTAAAGTAAATACCATATTCCTCTCCATCTGCATCCACGTAAAATTCTTGGGTATATTCTTCTGGTGCCCCATTACCAGCCGGAGGTGTTTCTCCATTGGGAAGACTATTGCCGCTTTGGGTTATAGTTACCCTACACAGTCTGTCATATCCAATAGGGTAATCACGTAATTGCGCAGCATTGATTTTTATGGTAAAATAGATTTCATTACTTGCGTTTGGAATATCATCAATAACTACGGTAGATTTTGGCAGAAAAGTATCTGTGGTTTCACCATTTCCCCTAAACACCAGATTGTTATATTTTGCCGCAGGGCCATTGGCAAAAAGATTGGGTTGTTGGGATGCCAAGCGCATCATTTCTCCAGTTGGGTTTCCAAGCCAACCACTAAAGTCGTTCTCCTTGCCTTTACTCATTTCATCCGTCCAACCAATAATATCATCTGTTTCGCTGCCCAGATAATAGTTGGAGGTATGGCCAGCGTTTAGACTTGCGGCAGCCACCTGGGACAAACGTACTATATTATCCGTTTCATAGACCCTAGTATTAAACTGACTGAATTTATTGGGGCCTTGGGAAACGTGGGTATCTACATATTGGTGTCTTGCAATACCGGAAGACCATTGTCTCATAGCTTGCTCGTCTTGTTTTTGCGGCCAGTTCTCAGATTCTATTCCATCCAAAAAAGTAAATGCCCGGTTATGAAATGAGGTCCTAGAGTCTGCAATCAAAATAAAATCAGGTCCCATCCTTTGCCTTAGTTGTTTAAAGAAATCGAAAAAGCCAAGGAACAAGGAATTCACTCCGTTTTCCATGCCATAGGTCTCTTCATCACCATTCAAATCAAGATCAAAAGCCCCTCCAAAGAATTGACGTGCCACAGCCACGGTAGATGCGTCAAATTCTATCCCATCAATAAAACTCAAATCGTTATTTGCCCTAAACTCAAGTTCATCAATAAGTGCTTCATTTGCCGTTCGTCCAAACCTGTCCCGGGGCGATAGTGTAGAAAAATTATAAAAAAACCTAGCTCCATTGCCCCTGCCCGGTGTGCCAAGCATGGCCAATTCAGCAATCCCTACTTTACCTGAGCCAAAGGCTCTGGCAGTAGTTTCGAACGCTCCCCGATCTACAATAAGTTCGTTGGTAGTGGCATCAAAACCAGTTGCTATGATATATTCATTCTGATAAAAGTCTTTAACACCATTCTCTTCCACATACAGGCAAAAGGCCAGTAGGGTCCTATCAAAATTATGGTTACGATAGGGTCCTGCATCCCCAATAGGTATACGTGTCTGGGTCTCATCTATACCATTTGCTGCCGCAATGGTATTTGGCGTCCTATACAACCAATGCCCTGCATACCACTGCTCCCCCATTTCATTTTGAAATTCCGGCCTGCGGTTTCTGCCGTTCCAATGTATCGCTATTTTGATTTCTGGGTGTAACTCCTTTGCCCTTGAATACCCGGCAGCCGCAAATTCAGGGTTATCCCTCCTTTCCTCTGGAAGCATCTTTCCTTGAATCATTGGAAAACGGAACATGTCCGTACCAAACTCTTCTGGGGAAAACCTTGGTGTTCTTATCCTTCTATTATTGGCATTCCTAACAAACTCCCCGTCATTATCTACTACAAACGATCCATTGACAAGTGCAGTTTCCGTATTTCTAAAACCTACCGTTTTGGGATAATGGTTTTCTGAAATAGGTGTAAACTTTGTTCCATTATCGTTTGCCCCACTAGCAATGTCTTGGGCCGTACTTGTTAGTACCGCACTGCTAAACAGAATTAGAAAAAGACTTAGTGTTTTTTGCATGGTTTCTAGATTTGGGTTCTATTGAACATACTTTTGCGAATCTACTTGTTGTATGCCAATAATGACAATAAAATCGTTGTATTACAGGTAAATCCAATAAGTTACAAGAAATACGGAGGACACGTTTGTTGACCCTTATTCTCAACTGTTTGGAACCTGCTTCTTTTGAAGGCTTCCCTATTTTTAAGTGAAATAAAAAATGGAAAAGACCTATATCTAGACCATGATATTGCCATCATAAAAAAAGCACCATCAACATAAAGGCTGATAGTGCTTTTTTTTATCTACTGTCTTCGTCGGGATGAGAGGATTCGAACCTCCGATCTCACGGCCCCCAGCCGTGCACTTTAACCGGACTAAGCTACATCCCGAATAAAGAGTAACTATGATTCCATAGTAGACTCCTAACAAAGGTAACAGCCGTTTTAAGCCATTATCTTCCAAGTCCAATTTTAGGGATACTTCCTAAAAAAGAATTGCAAAAATATAAATTAATTATGGTTTACAAAGAGCAGTAACTACCCTTTTCGTATCAATTTCCCCCTAAAAATTCTCGAATCTCTAAGTAAAAGGCTTCGCGCGCCTCTGCCGAGTCATGATTAGGATTGAAAAGGAAATAACTTATGGTCTGTTTTTCACAAAAGTCCTCTAGATTATTACCCCGCCACATATGATAGCTCATCAACAGCGTATTGTAGTCTATGATATAGGGTTTGTCTTCGTCCTTTAAGGCATTGAGATAGATATTCAATTTAAAAATGGAATACGCATCCAATTGATTGTTTGTGTCCATTAAAAAGCAAGGGTTCTCATATTGCCGCTTCTTGTTAGTCATAGTCCGTTATCCGCTTGTTTATCTTTAGGTCTGTATTGATGAACAAATTAAACCATTAGAACAAGGCGGACAGTTCAAGATATAGTGAACTGATTTATTATCAAGATGAAGTATCACTTAACGGGTGTGAAGTGATTTTATCGAAAAAAGCTATTAAATTATAACTACCTTATTATCAGATATTTATATAATTATCAAATTTTGATATTTATCGATATAATGTGAAATGTCCTACAAATTGTTGCGCATCTTCGTTATTTGAGTTAACAACATACCAATAGTCGCCGGTAGGTAATGGTGCGCCTTCATAGGTTCCATCCCATCCTTCTACCTCTCGTAAATCAGCTACGACCCGTCCATACCTATCGTAAATTTTGACATCGATATTGGGAAACAGTTCCCTGTTCTGTATCATCCATTGATCATTTAGATTATCACCATCCGGGGTGAAGAAATCTGGAAAATCCGGCATAGCATCAAAATCAAAGGGAATGACAAGATTAGCCACACATCCACGGGCATCCCGCACCATGACATCAATATTGGCATCCATTATGGTGGTAAATATGTTATTGCTGCCGAAAGATTCGCCTTGGAAATAGTATTCATAATCCCCAAAACCACCTTCTACCAATGCCGTCAATTCATTGGGTCCTGTTTTAATTGCTGCAAGGGTCAACGGCAAATATTGATCTACGGTGAATTCCTCAAAGGTTACACATCCATTTTCATGGTATACATAAATCGTATGGTCACCGGGAAGCAGGTCTGCAAAAGTACGTTGCGTACTGGCTAACATAACATCATCTACATCCAAGGAAAATAGTAGGTTGGGCAAGAGGGAATCATCCATTATGTTAATCGTAGTGGTACTATTTGGGAAAATACCATCACAACCGTATTGGACAATAGGTTCTGCAACCAAGTCAATACCAATACCCACCGGAACGATGACGTTGGTTTCGCACCCTTGCGCGTCCCTTATAAAGATAACATAGCTCTCCCCACCTAATAATCCATCAAAGAAAAAGGTATTATCTTCCATAAAATCTGCATCATCCGCAGAATTGATACTGGTATAGTAAGGGGCGGTGCCGCCCATGATATTGAGTTGTATACTGCCATCGGCATCGCCCAAGCATGTTTCTGGAGTGGAATTGGCCAAACTGGCTACCAATTCCATGGGCTGTTCTATAGTGACCGTTCTGGTAATGGTACAGCCTAACTCGTCCTGTACAATAATATCGTACTGTCTGGGTGCTAGGTTATCAAAAGTTATTCTGTTAGGATTGACGGGATCATCACCTTCAAAGAACTGGCTTAAAGTATCAGAAATAGAATACCTAATGGCTCCCGTTCCACCGCTTGCTTCAATGATTATCTGGCCATTTGATTCCCCAAAACAAGTAGCATCCATAGCCTCAAAGTACTCCAAGACCAAAGGGGGGCGCGGTTCTATGACTATTGGTGGGGAAATGGCCTCACAACCGCCACTTTGGGCATAAACGTAATAAGTGCCGGGACTTAAGTTTCTAAAAATACCTGAGCTCTGCGCGGCACGTTCCGTATTCACGGCCGTTGGTGTCGGTGGTGTGTCTGAATTTAATAGTGTATACTGGTAGTTTCCTATGCCCCCAAAAGCTTCGGAACGTATTATTCCCGTTGCTTCACCCGCACAATTGATGGTCGCATTGGCTAAATCCAAGGAAATGACCAGTGGAGCCGCCGGGTCCAAGGAAATGAGATTGGAAAGCTCCGAAGGACAGCCATTGGAATTTTGGACATCATATTGGAACGGCCCCGGATCTACGGTGATATCTACAGCGATCTCCACACTGGTAGCTCCTGCACCAAAAGGGATAAAACCTGCACCACTGCCCGTGCGTTGGTAGAAATAATCTACCCCTGGTTCCGGATTGGTTACCGTTAACTGCATTCTACCCAGGTCCCCACAACCAGGAGGTTGTAGTTCCACTAATGCCGCCACAACAATTTCTGGGTCCTGAACGGTAATAGGCACGGTAGTAAAACTACAGTTCCACCCATCAAAAATGGTAATGGTGTATTCTCCGGCAGAAAGATTGGCAAAGGTAGGCATGGTCTGTAATCCACTATCTGTTCCATCCGTTATTCTGTTCAATTGGAACAAATAATTTCCCGTTCCTTGTCCTCCTGCAATATTGAACGCTTCTATTATACCATCATTATCGTTGTTACAACGTAACGGACTTACTACCTGTATATCCGCTGTAATGGGTACCGGCAACATTAAGTCAATGGTATTAGGTGTTTCGCAACCCCGGCTATCCCTAACGGTAATCGTATGTAAACCTTCTGACAGGCTTGGGAAGATGGGGTCCGTATTTGGGAAATCGACCAAAATAGTGCCATCCGGTGCTTGTAAACGATACTCATAACCTCCCCATCCGCCGTCTCCGGCAACGGTGATTTCCCCTTGTCCGGGAACATTACAGGTTACTTCGGATGTTTGATCTATGGCTACCGTCAACGCCCTATCCGGTGAGCGTACCGTGGCAACATTACTTACCACATCACAGAACGGCGTATCCAAAGCTTCAATACGTACCACCAAATTTCCAGCGGGCAGGCCACTGATCAACTCTGGACTATTGACGGGTGCATTGGTATCAAAACTTCCGGTTACCGTGGTCGTGGTCTCAACCCCCATATTATCCCGTGAGAAAACTTCGTAACTATACTGTCCGCTATAATTGCTGACGTCCAGACTGATGACCCCATCCCTACCGTTAAAACAAGTCACTGGGCTTACTTCTGCAATGGTAGCGGCTATGGTATTGTACTCTGGCATATTGACAATGGAAGTCAAATACGTACAGCCTCCACTTGTTAAATCGGTCACCGCAAAAATATAATCCCCTGGGGTTGCAATATCCCATACGACCCTATCGGTGCCTGCAGAATTTCGTGCTGGTTCCGACCCAAGGGGTAAAACTTCAACATCGTAATTTCCTGCTCCCTGATCAATGATGATTTCGATGGAACCTGGCGCAACACCTGCTCCGGAAGCATCACAGGTAATTCCGTTTACGGCAAAACTAAAGGTTAAGTCCGTTGGGGCAGCAATGTTGACGGTATCAAACACTTCACAGCCGCGCTGATCTCTAGCCGTTATAATAATCGTTTGATCAGTGCCATTGTCTACAACCTCAAATACGTTACTGGTCTGGAAATTGGTACCGTCAAAAGTAGCGGTTCCATCATTCATGCTATACGTATAGGGACCCGTACCGGTCAATGTACCGCTACCATCGCCATTGTCATCCATAAAGGCGGTGATAGTGGCTGTGCTAAATTGATTGCTGGATGGGTTACAGCTAAACTCGGTATGCGTTACATTGATTTGCAATTGTGTAGGCTCTTCAATAAGAATATCCGCTGAGCGATCCGTACAATTTCTGTTGGACGAAACCTCCACTTGATAGGTTCCAGGGCCCAGATTATCAAACAAAGGTGATCCTTGTGGCCCCGCGACTATAGTTGTTGTGGCACCATCATAGAGCGTATACGATAACGGGGTATCCGTATCCGTACCGGGTTGGAGTTCCACAGAAATGGTACCGTTTGCAGCCCCAAAACAACTAATAGGGCTACTGGGAGTCGCTGTTATAATGGGACTATCTACGGTCGATACGTTCACTATGGCCGTATCCGAACATAGTGGAACGGTATTGGAACTTAAATCCGTGACCAACACGTCATAATCACCGGGTGGAACATTTAAAAACTGGTTCCCAGTAGGAGTAATTCCCGTTGGCAATAGGGTTCCCTGAAAACGAAGTTCATAATCAAAATTACCGCTACCGCCACTGGTATTTACCGTAATAATGCCATCCCCGGCATTACACGTAGGGACCGAAGTAGCATCCGCAGTGATGGAAAAGAAATCAAAAACCTCAGCATTAACCGTTGCAGTACAACCATTGCCATCCCTAACCGTAATGACATAATTCCCCGGATTTGGAACAACAAAGTTGGGACTAGATTGGTAGCCACTCCCTATATCGTACTCAAAAGTAGTTTCCGGTCCACTAGCGGGAACGGTCAATGGGGAAATAACATCGATTTGATAACCACTGGTGGCCGTACATTGATTTACCACATTGATGGATGGTGTTGGAACACCGCCGGTCTCGGTAACGGTTTCCGTTATCATACTGATACAGCCATTATCATCCTGTACATAAAAATCATAGTCCGCCGGGTAAGGTCCAGGGATATCAAAAGTCGTAGTGGTGGTGAAGGTTGTAGGTGCTGCAGCCCCATTGGGTACGTAAGCAAACGTATAGGGAGCTGTTCCACCACCTGCACTTACCGTTACTAAGGCACCGGAGTTACAGCTTGCGGGGACGTTATTTGAAATAATGACGGATGGTGCATCTAGGGTGATGCTGGCCAAATCACTATTGGTACATCCGTTATTTGGGTCTTCTACCGTTACTTGGTAGTTCCCCGGCATTAATCCCGTAAAGTCTGGAAAGGGCCCAGCTGAAGGTATACTCGTAGGTCCGGAAAGCACCATACCCGTTGTGGTATTGGTCACCGTAACCGTTACGTTTGCACCCGATGCACCAGTAATGGTATAGGCAATGGATCCGCTACCCAATGCATCACAAGAAGCATTGGACGATGTTACCGTTACATCTAAAGGAGAAGGCGGGGTAAACGGTGGTATTTCTTCAATATAAATACAACCTGTAGCCGTATCCTCAACCTCAACAAAATAGGTGGTTCCAAAATCAAGACCCGTAAACCTATGGTTCCTTGGTGGGTTGTTAGGGCTATATCTAGGTATAGTTTCTCCTACCAAACGTAATAGGAAAGGTCCGGTACCACCAACAATCTGGATTTCCAAACTTAAGCCGCTGGTACAGTCTACAATGGGGTCTGGAACGGGAATGATGGTCAGGTCGTCATCCGTAATCCGCACGGTATCCAAATCTTCACAACCTTGTGCATCCCTTGTGATCACGGTATATGATCCTTCTGCCAGGCCTAAAAAGTCATGGGTGGTACTGCCATTGGCCAAAGAGGATTGTATTTCCGTACCGTTAACATCCAATAAGATATAGTCAAAAGGAGCGGTACCATTGGAAATAACGGTATTAATGGCTCCAGAAGTGGATGTTGAACATTCTGCAGGAGTGGGCGTCAGGTTAGCGTCCAAAGGTATACTTGAAGCTATGGTAGCGGAAATAGCAGGGCTTATACAACCTCTACTATCCCTTATAAAAAAATTGGAATAGGTGCCCGGAGCGTAGCCAGAGAATACGTTTTGACTTCCAAAGATGGTACCACCATCATTACTGTATTGGTAGGGAGGTACTCCTTGGCTAGTATCTGCAGTCAAGGTAACGATACCGTTATTTTGTCCACAGCTGGTATCCGTTGTAGCGGCCGTTCCTGCGATAGTTTCCTGAGGGGTCAGTACCACCTCATCTGACGTGTTTTCGCAGCCTTGGCTATCGCGGACCACAAAGCGGAAAGAGGTATCGGTCGTAATGGAACCGTTATTGGGAACCGTATGGATAAAATTTGTCCCAAGAAATGCGTTGTTCGAGCTTGTAAGCATGCCATCTACATAGACATCATAATCCACATAGTTGCCTGCGCTAGGATACCCATTGGATACGGAAACACGAATTTCGGCATCTGGACCGGAACATTCCAATTCCCTTAAAATAGTAGCATTTGCCGTTATTTGGGGATTGATGGTGACGTTTACCGTGTCCGAACAATCATTGGCATCCACTACTTCTATGGTATATGGACCCGGATTCAATCCTGTAAAACTATTGCTGGCACCAAGGGTTCCTCCATTAATGCGATACTGGTAGGGTGCTTGTCCCGAAGCTGCCGTAACGACTAGGGAAGCAGCGTCGAATGAATCATAGCAAAAGTCCGACGCTGCAACATCCACAGTCAGTACTGGTGTATCTAAAGCGGTTAAGGTAAAGGCGTTGAGTATGGTAACGGTACAGCCATTAGTGTCCGTAACACTTACATCATAAGAACCCGTTTGGGATAGGTTGGAAAAGGTCCTTCCGTTTTTAGGTCCTCTTGTAGATCCATTGGGTTGGGTCAAGGTATATCGATTTCCGCCCCATCCCCCAGAAGTATTGATACGAACACTACCTATATTACCATTTTGGCAATTCATGGGCTCCACATCCAAACCATCGATCGCCAAAGGAGCGGCCGGTCCTTCAATGGTCAAGGTTGCCGTATCCGTACAATTGGTGTCCTCGTCGGTTACGGTGATCATATAATTTCCTGCTGCAAGTGCATTAAGGTCAACGGTCCCGCTGGTCTGGCCGGTTTGCAGTGGTCCGCCATCTATGCTATAGCTATAAGTATTGCTGAATCCGTCAATTAAAAAGCGTCCTTCTCCATCACTATCCGTAAAACAGGTAATAGGACTTATCTGCTGCGCTTGGGCACCTATGGAACTAATGTCCGTTATGGCATAATTTTCATCATAGCTACATCCGGTAGCATCGGTAACCCTAAAGGTATAGGTTCCCAGTCCCAACCCATTAAAAGTAGTATTGTTCCCATTGTTAATGGCACTGGCTGCTGGTGCCACTATTTCATAAGTGTAGGGTGCAGCACCATCGGTAACGCTAAGGGTTACGGATGCCGTTGAAGTAATACAATCCAGACTGGAAATGACAAAATCCAAATCCGTTGGTTTGTCCAAAGCATCAAAAACAATAGTGGCCAAGGGCTCCACACAACCATTGGCATCACGAATTAATGGGGTATAGCTCCCTACACCCAAATTGGGGAAGACGTTGGTTGCTCCAAATCCTGCGCCTATACTATATTCATAAGGAGCCGTGCCCCCGGAAACGACCGCTACGGTAATTTGACCGCCGGTCTCGTTGCCGCAAGAGGGACCGCTGTCCGCATTGGCATTGGCGTTAATACTTGAAGGTGTCCCTACATTTCCTGTAGTAGCTGCAGTGTTGCAGGTAAAGGAATCTTGGGTATACCGTAACATGATATCATATGCCCCAGGTGCCAAATTGGAGAATACATTACTTACTTGGAACGTAGCTCCATTGTCATTACTGTATTCAATATTGTACCCAAATCCATTGACCAAGTTTACGGTGATCTGCCCGTTATTCGCACCCCCGCAATTGGCATCCTCTTCGATCAACGTAAAGGTGGGTGGTGGAATGTCCTGCACATCAACCGAAGCTGTACGTTGACATCCATTGGCATCTTCAATGACGAGATTGTATGTTCCTGAGGCGGTAACGGAAAATGTAGTATTCCCCATGTAGGTGGCACTTAAAGGTCCTCCATCCAAACTATAACGGTATGGGGCCGTACCTCCAGAAGTGGTCAAACTGACATCCACGGAAGTTGCGCCACAACCAAAGCTATCCGACGCCGTTGCAGAAACGTCAAGGGGACTAATACCGGTTCCTATTTCAATAGGGTTTCCATTAATATCGTCGCTTACCGTAACGCTACAGTCGTTGGTTTCCACACGAATGGTATAAATGCCGGAGCTTACACTGGCAAAGGTATAGGTATCTGCACCATCAGGACCAAAAGTATCTACGGTTACCCCGTCTTTAATCAATCTATAGGTATAAAAACCGGGAACCCCGGAAACGGAAACATCAATACTTCCTTGTTCCCCACTACATTGTATATCCGTCTTGGATACCTCGATCGATATGTCCAAACTTTGAAGGGTCACCGTATTGGAAGGAAAGATACAGGCACTTGCCCCAGAGCCTACCAAACGTACAAAAACGGTATAATCCCCAGCTGCGGGGATATCAAAAAAAGGATCGGTTTGGTAAGGGCCCGCATTGCTGTTAAGGCTATACTCATACCCATTGGGAACATTGGTTACTTCTACCCTGCCCGGATTGCCGCAAATAATATCCTCATAGACCAGTTGGGGGTCCAGCGGGTTTTGGGTAACCTTAAAATAAAAGTATTGTCCACCGTCCACACGTACACGGTATTCACCAGCAGCGCTTAAATCATACGTTGGATCGTTGCCCACCGTATTCCAAGTACAAGCGTTATTCAATGTGGGGCAGTCATCTTGTACCGTGGGTGCGCAGGTATTGGGATCCAATTGTTCCCAATCATAGTTCGTACCGAATTGACTTAAGCTTATGCTTCTAATGTCACTTGTACCGCAAAGGAAGAATTTGGCAAGGGTACTTCCATCATTTGCACAAGTGACCGTTTCATTGGCCCCTTGTATGATGGTGTTGAAGTAGGGCGCTTCTAAAACTTCCGTATGTTTTGATATAGCACGTTTCCCTTTTGAACCAACTTCCAATTGGGATGTAGATGGGGCACTATTGGATATGCCAAGCACCGGCTCCAATAGAAACGTATTGGGATGTACGACTGCCGAAACAACAACTGATGATAACACCAATAGCACGGCATACAGAAGACGCCTTGTTTTTTTGCGGGGCATAGGTTAAGACTGGTTTTTTAATGTACCGGGATTTGGGAGCCCTTTACATTAAATTGTAATTATTTAAACTTATATTTCTACTAACTTTAAATTCATTGAAATGCGGAAATCCGAATTTCGTCTACACTTTCATAAGTTCCAACGATAAAACTATGAAAAAACTTGCATTGTACCCCTATTTTTTCGTTGTACTGCTCTTTCAGAGTTGTGCGCAAAGTACGGACAATACCATTAAAAACCCGGTAACTAACTCATTTACAGTAGATTTAGTTGTTCCCAACATACAGGATCCTTGGGGTATGGTTTTTCTACCGGATAACTCCATATTAATCACTAAAAAAGAAGGAAAATTACTACAATTTAAAAATGGGCAATTGACTGAAATCCAAGGATTGCCCCCAATTCTGGTCCGCGGGCAAGGGGGCTTATTGGATTTGGAACTACATCCCAATTATGATACCAACGGCTGGATTTATTTTTCCTATTCCTCCCCCGAAGGACCTGGCAATGGCGGTAATACGGCCATTATGCGTGCACAACTTTCTGCAAACAAACTAATCAAAAAGGAACTCCTCTATAAAGGGGTCCCCAATACCAAAAAAGGACAACATTGGGGTTCCCGTTTGGAATTTGACAACGAAGGATATCTCTACTTTACCATTGGTGATCGAGGTAACCGGGATGTAAATCCACAAGATATTACCAGGGATGGCGGAAAGGTATACCGCATTTATGATGACGGAAAAATCCCAAAAGACAATCCTTTTGTAGGGAAAGTAAAAGCCAAAGAAGCCATTTTTAGTTATGGACACCGAAACCTCCAAGGCTTGACCAAGCATCCTGTTACGGGCGCCATTTGGAGCCATGAACATGGTCCTAGGGGTGGGGACGAAATCAACATTGTTCAAAAAGGGAAAAATTATGGATGGCCAGTAATCACCTATGGCATCAATTATATTGGCACAAAAATTACGGATAAGACTTCCCAACCCGGTATGGAACAACCTGTATACCAATGGACGCCTTCCATTGCCCCAAGTGGAATGACCTTTGTAAGCACGGATCGCTATAAAAACTGGAAAGGTAGCCTATTGGTAGGTTCCCTTGCTTTTCAATACTTGGAGCGGTTACAACTGGAAAACAACAAGGTGGTTTATAGGGAAAAGTTGATGGATGGTATTGGCAGGGTACGCAATGTACGGCAAGGCCCCAATGGTTTTATTTATGTTGCCGTAGAGGGCAAAGGGATTTACAAACTGATACCTCAACCTTAGGCATGGGCAGGAAGAAAATCCACTCCCTGAAACAGCAAGACCAACAAACTATTTTTGCCTTTTTACGCCCCGGTTTTAAGTATCCCTAAATACCTGACCAATTCCTGTTTTGCTTTTGGAAAGAGCAGTAACAAGCCTAAAATATTAGGAAAAACCAGCGCAAGAATCATGGCGTCCGAAAATTTTATTACGGCGTCCAGGGTAATTGCGGCTCCAAGAATGGTAAATAGGAGAAAAATAATTTTGTAGATAAGGTCAGAGGCCTTCCCGCGACCAAATATATATTTCCAAGCTTGCAATCCATAATAGGACCAAGAGATAATGGTTGAAAAAGCAAACAGAACAACCGCTATAACCAAAACATAGGAAGATCCCGGAATAGCACTTTCAAATGCCATGGACGTTAGGTTTACACCGCCGATCCTACTGCCATCCGCCATTAAGACCTGTTGGTCAATGACGTCTCCATAAACAAAGGTGCCATCTACATTAAAAATGATGATGGTTAAGGCAGTAATCGTACAAATAAGAACAGTATCAATAAAAGGTTCTAAAAGTCCTACCAGACCTTCAGAAGCCGCATACCGGGTATTTACGGCAGCATGCGCTATTGCGGCCGATCCAGCACCGGCCTCATTGGAAAAGGCCGCACGCCTAAAACCCTGTATCATCACCCCAATAAAACCGCCGGTTATGGTTGCTTTGGGTGAGAAAGCATCTGAAAGAATCAACTGTACGGCTTCGCCAACACGATCGTAGTTTGAAAGTATAATAAAAAGGGCGGCAGCCACATACAAAGCTGCCATAAAGGGGACTACTCTTTCAGTAACCTTGGCAATGCGTTTGATGCCCCCAATAATTACAACACCCACCAATAGTGCAAAAAGTACCCCAATTATGGTTCCAGAACTGGCACCTTCTACCCCAAACCTAGTTATAATTTGGGCCGCAGCTTGATTGGTTTGGAAGGCGTTTCCCCCACCCAGCGAGGCACCTACGCATAGTATTGCAAAAATACTGGCCAAGAATTTTCCCAATATGGAGCAGCCGTTTTCTTTAAGTCCTCGGGATAGATAATACATAGGCCCGCCATAAACATGGCCATTTTCATCAATATCCCTATATTTTACCCCTAGGGTACATTCCACAAATTTGGACGACATTCCTAACAAACCTGCAATGATCATCCAAAATGTGGCTCCAGGTCCACCAATGGAAATAGCTACGGCGACCATTGCAATATTCCCAAGACCTACGGTGCCGGAAACTGCCGTTGTCAAAGCTTGAAAATGATTTACTTCACCATGGTGACCTTCATCTTTTACCACCTCATCATCAGTAGTATTGGAATTTGTATCCGTGGAAGGTGTTAAGGCCTTTTTCTCCAAATCGTCATGCTTGCCACGTACCACCTGTATTGCCGTAGTAAAATGCCGAACGTTTAAGAAGCCAAAATAGAACGTGAAAAATAGCGCTCCCCCAAGGAGTAGAATCAAAACAACGGGAATACCGTTGCCAAAAAAAGTCACTTCAGAAAAAATCAGGTTTTCCCACCAGATGGCAAAAGGCATAAAAGCGTCATTTATTTGCTCATCCAACCCTTTTGACTGTGCGGTTCCTTGGTATGGCAGTAGTAAAGAAACCAGACATACTACTTTGGTGGAAAACCCTGATGGCATAACGCTCGTTTTATGATTCAGGGCGCAAATTGAAAAGTATAGGATTAAGTACGCGGAAAAGTCGGAAAAAAATTGAATTTGTCGGAAAACGAGGTTCTGACAAAAATGAGGGTACTCCTAGCCAAGGTCTATATTTTCTGGAGGTATCAGCAATCGAATCTTGCGCTCCCTTTTTTCCGAAAGTTCAAAAAATACATTCTTTAAAGGCGTTAAATGAAGCTCGTTGGTCCAATTTCCTTTGCCAAAAAGACCGTTTACCAGCGCAACAAGCAACCTTTTGATCTCATTATAATCATTAATGTCATACTTCTTTTCTTTTAAAGCATGGTTCTTTGGTTTTATTTCCAACCATGATTCCGGTTCCAACTTACGTGACTCGGCAAAAAGCCGGAGCAGTTCAAAAGAGGCAGTAGATAATTTTACTTTCCTTTTTGGAATATTCGAAAAGCCCGATAGTATCACCCATCGATGTATCTTATCCCCTTCTTTATCAATTTTAAACGTCAAGCCAAGGTTCAAAACATCTGGAATGGTATTCTCTGACAATTCCTTTACCCAACTGAGGGCAAGGGCAAAAAATATCATAATCAAGGAAGTTTTAAATATGGCCGAAAACAAGGTCAGGTTTACCGTAGAACCGCTAATTTTATAAAATTGGGCCAACAATGTAATAAGAATACAAACCAAGGATAGGTACGCCAAGGATACTAAACGACGCTTTGCAAAGGAATGCCACAGTACAAAACCTAAAAAAATGAGGGTAAGTACGGCATAGTATACATCCAGCTCATTGATAACGCCCTCCCGACCAGAAAGCATCTTGTTTAGGGTTGGAAGCATTGAAAAAATAAAAGGCAAGCCTACGATATAGATCCAAAATTTGGATTTAATGATCCCTTTTAAGAAATGGGGCAAATACCTAAACCAAGGTAATGCCAATAATATGAACAAACTGTTGCACAAAGAAAGTATGCTTCGGTATCCATTTAGGGAAATACTATCTGATACTGCGTAGGTAGCAAAATACACTTCAACAAGGCCGGACAAACTCCAACAAAGTATGGACAACGCAAGCCATACTTGCCCTAAATCTTTCTGTCTCTTACCTATATGCCACCATATGGAGAGTAAAGCTATGAAAGCAAAGAGACATGTCGCAAATTGCCACCAACCATAAAAGAGATACGTTTCTGGATGCGTCAGAAAAAGTTGCATGGCTTCTAATTTTTATGTGCTTTTATGGCCTCCCGTACGGAACCATGCTTTTTTAAGGCCTTTTCCGCCTCCACATAGGACAAATTAAGGGCATCCACCAAATAGCGTGTTCCGCGATCGACCAGTTTGTTATTGCTCAGTTGCATATCCACCATTTTATTGCCTTTTACCCTACCAATACGAATCATCAATGCTGTCGAAATCATGTTAAGGACCAGCTTCTGACTGGTACCGCTTTTCATTCGGGTGCTTCCGGTAACGAATTCCGGACCTACCAATACCTCAATAGGAATCTTAGCCAATTTTGCCAAGGGGGATTCCGGGTTATTGGTGATTCCAGCCGTTAAAACCCCATAATCATTGGCGGCTTCAATTCCACCCAAAACATAGGGTGTTGTCCCAGAAGCGGCAATACCGACCAGGGTATCGTTAGCTGTAATGTTGAACTTTTGCAAATCTTTCCACGCTTGTTGGGTATCATCCTCCGCAAATTCAACGGCCTTTCGTATAGCCCCGTCGCCCCCGGCAATAATACCAATGACCCTATCATGGGGCATACCAAAGGTGGGGGGGATTTCAGAAGCATCCAAAATCCCTAAACGTCCGCTGGTACCCGCACCAATATAAAACAACCTGCCCCCTTTATTGAAGCGCTCTACCAAAGCATCCACCAACTGCTCGATCTTTGGGATTACCTTGTAAACCGCATCCGCAATTTTTTGGTCTTCCCCATTGATCCTTATCAGCAATTCTTGTGTGGAACGTTTTTCCAAATGGTTATGGTCGGAAGATTTTTCCGTAATCTTATGCTTGTTGTCCATGGCTCAGTTCACTACATTTTAGCGGAAATTCGGTAATTCCCGTCACTAATAAAAGGATAATTACAACTATTTATACAAACCATGGGATTACTACGTATATGGGGTATTGGCCCAACTACGGTACTTCACCAAAAACAACTAAATTCGTAATAGTTATTAGATATTCTATTATGGCCAAAAACAAGTCCAGCCTTAAAAACCTTTTTGATTTGTATGGTGGTGGGTTTTTGGGGCCCTTGGCCGATTTATCCCTCAATTGTGTTTCTATTTATAAACAGATCAATGATATCATGGATACCTGATCTTTGATCTATTTAGCACCCACATGTATGCAAAAAAAACGATCTATATCTGTATTACTTACCATTTTTGTCATGGCGTTGAGTGCCTGTACTACAAAACCTAAAAAGAAAACTTTGGGAAACGATGGCCTTAAACGTAAAATTGGCCAAATGATCATGATCGGTTTTAGGGGCACCGCTTTAAACCCTAAAGACCCTTTGTACCAAATGATGGACGAGTACCATATTGGTGGGGTAGTCCTCTACAGCAAGGATTTACCATCAAAGTTTACGCAAAAAAGGAATGTGGAATCCCCTCAGCAATTAAAAAAGCTTACCGCCGTGTTACATGGGATCAACGACACACCTTTATTCATAGGTATTGACGAAGAAGGAGGCAATGTAAAACGTCTGGAATCCGTAGACGGATTTACAGACGATATATCCCACCAACACATTGGGAACATCAATAATGCCGATACAACAAAAATTTGGGCTACCCAGCTGGCCAAAGAGCTTGCCGATATGGGCATCAATATGAATTTTGGACCGGTATTGGATTTGAACGTCAATCCAGAAAACCCAATAATAGGCGGTAGGGAACGGAGCTTTTCCCATGATGTAGATACGGTATTGAAGCACGGTAAGATTTTTGTGGAAGCACACCAACAACAGGGTATCATCACCGTTCCAAAACATTTTCCCGGTCATGGTAGTTCCCAAAACGATTCCCACAAAGGATTGGCGGATGTGAGTAAAACATGGACGCCCCAAGAGCTTATCCCATTTGAACATTTTATAAAAGAAGGGTTGACCGAAGTATTGATGACCTGCCATGTCTACAACGAAAACTTGGATACGTTACCGGCAACGCTCTCTCCCAAGACCATCGGGGGATTGTTGCGAGAGGACTATGGATTTGACGGTCTTATCATTTCTGATGATATGCACATGCGGGCCATTTCCAACTTTTATGATCTTGAGACAAGCATAGAAAAAGCCATTACGGCAGGTGTGGATATGCTTCTTTTCTCCAACAACGCGTATCCATGCCCAGAGAATGAACCAGATTGCGTTAAATTGCCTTACAATCCCAATATTGCCAAAGAGGCCGTGGAACATATTCTTAAATTGGTTGAGGAAGGTAAAGTGACGGAAGCCCGGATAAACAAAAGTTATGAGCGTATCATGAAGGTAAAAAGCAAACTGTAAATGCAACGATACCATGTTCTTGGATTAATGTCTGGGACCTCTTTGGACGGCCTGGATCTTGCCTATTGCCATATTTGGCATACCGGAAAGCGTTGGGATTATGAGCTTAGGCAATGTACAACCATTGCCTATGATCAAAAATTAAGGGACCAACTTAAAAAAGCCATTTCCCTATCCCAGGAATCACATAGCGCACTGCATCTAGCCTATGGAAAATGGTTGGGCCTAGCTGCTAAAAAATTCATTGAAAAGCACAAGCTACAGGTTGATTTTATTGCGAGCCATGGGCACACTTCCCATCATAAGCCCCATGAAGGGTTTACGTTTCAATTGGGTGATGGCCAACAATTGTCCAATTTATCCGGACATAAGGTAGTTTGTGACTTTAGGACATTGGATGTTGCTTTAGGAGGACAGGGGGCGCCTTTGGTTCCCGTTGGGGACGAACTTTTATTGCCCGAATATGCCTTTTGTTTAAATCTTGGTGGGATTAGCAATGTTTCCTTTAAAAAAGAAGGTATACGATACGCTTACGACATTGGCATGGCCAATATGCCTTTAAACTATATGTCCGAAAAATTAGGAAAGAAATATGACAAGGATGGAAGAATGGCAGCAGCGGGGACATTACATCAATCCTTACTTTCGCAGTTAGACAACCTCCCCTACTACACATTGCCGTATCCTAAATCAACGGGGTACGAGTGGTTTGCATCGGATGTAATTCCTTTGCTAGAGGGTTGTACGGCCAGTCCGGAAGATATCTTACACACCTTGGTCCATCATAATTGTGGGCAGATTGCCAAAGCCATAAAAGCCCAAAATCCAAGCACGGGCAGTTGGTTGTTGGTTACTGGAGGCGGTGCCTTAAACGCTTTTTTCATGCGGGTTTTACAAGAAAAAATAGGAACTGCCTGCAACGTAAAAATTCCACCTAAGAAGTTTATCGCATTTAAAGAAGCGCTTGTATTTGCGTTTATGGGTGTTTTACGGGTTTTGGAAAAGACCAATGTGTATCGTTCTGTGACCGGAGCTACAAAAGACTCGTGTAGTGGGTTAGTGTTTCATCCACAATCCTAAGGAAACATAAAAGAAGTTCCTTAAAGAAGGATTCGTTTTAATTGGACTACGTAATCAAATAGCGGCCGCCATCCGTTTTTTCTTATTGGAACGTATAAAAATCAATAAGGCTAGGAATCCACAAATGGCCAAGCCAACAAACATGGGCCATACGGTATCCTTTAGATATTGTCCAATGAATGTGGCGATGGGTACGGAAAACAGAGTAGAGATAAAACCATTGATCGCCGCTGCAATACCCGCAATATGGCCTACTGGTTCCATAGCTATGGCCCTAAAATTACCCCATAAGAACCCCAAACAGAAGAACTGCACAAACAGAAAACCAACCAATACCGCTATATGGGGATTGGGCTGGTTCCAAAATAGAACCACATAGGCAAAAGCGATAACACAAAAAGAAAGTAAGGCCATAAAAGAAAGTCTTCGCATACCAAAGCGCAGCACTAAAGTGCCATTGGTAAAGGTGGACAATCCTATAGATATGGCCAAGGCGGCAAAAATATAAGGAAAGGCCTCCTTAAGATTGTACTGGGTTTCAAAAATGTGTTGCGATGCACTTAGAAACACCAGAAAAGCTCCCGTAATAAATCCGGATATAATGGTAAAGGCAACAGTATCGGAATATTTTACAAACTCTTTAAAACCATCAAAAAAAACATTTTTGGTAATCGGTATCTTAAACTCCTCCCTCAAGGTCTCTCCTTGTCTCCTCCAAAACCAAACCACAACAGCCAATGCAAATACCAATTGTAGGTAAAAAATTGCCTCCCATCCAAAACCATCTAAGATAACCTTTCCAATGGCCGGCGCAACAACAGGTATCAAAATAAAGAATGCGGTTACAAAAGACATCACACGCGCCATATAATCCCCACTATAGGTATCCCTAATAATGGAAATGGTCATCGTACGCGGTGCCGAAAGTCCAATACCTTGTAAAATACGCCCAATCAACATTACGGTCAAATTGGGAGCAAACAGACAAATCAAACTTCCAAGGGTAAAAACCCCAAAACCGCAATAAACAATGGGTTTTCTTCCATAAGCATCAGACAGCGGGCCAAAAAACAATTGTCCAACACCCAACCCCAAAAAAATCATGGTAATCAACAATTGGTTGTCCGTGGCATTGTAACTTTTGATGGCCACACCTATATCCGAGATTGCAGGTAATATGGCGTCAATGGCTAAGGCCACAATAGACATAAGGGCCGCCATTAGGGTAATAAATTCAATATTTGGTTTTTGGTTCTCTGCTTGCATGGCACAAAAGTAGGTATCTCCCAAGTCCCAAAAAACAATATGATGTTGTATTTAGGTAATGCTTTCCAAATTCTTACTTTTGAAACAAAGAACGGAACATGCTTGTAATTGGAATCGCAGGGGGCACGGGTTGTGGTAAAACTACCGTGGTCAATCAAATCGTGGAGGAGCTTCCTAAAGATGAAGTCGTTGTCATCTCCCAAGATTCCTATTATAACGATTTATCGCACATGACCAAAGAAGAGCGAGGTAAAGTGAATTTCGACCATCCCAACTCCATTGATTTTGATTTACTTATCTCCCATTTAAAAGCCCTAAAAAATGGTAAGACCATTGAAATTCCGGTCTATTCCTTTGTAGAAGAGAACCGTCTTGCAGAAACCTTGACGACCGTTCCTAAGAAGGTAATCATTGTAGAAGGGATTCTGGTGCTCAGTAATCCGGAGTTGCGGGAGTTGTTCGACATCAAGATTTATGTACATGCAGATTCCGACGAACGTCTTATCCGAAGGTTGCAACGGGATATAAAAGAGCGTGGTCACGACCTGGAAAAAGTATTGAACAGGTACCAAACAGCGGTAAAACCCATGCACAACCAGTTTATTGAACCTTCCAAGGAATTTGCAGACCTTATTATCCCCAACAACCATTACAATACCGTTGCCGTAGGCTTGGTACGTACGATTATCAACAATAAATTGGTATAACATGGGCTGGAAAACATGGAAACAGAAAAAGTGGTTCAGCCTGCTTACCAACACATATATTTTGGTCCTGACCCTTTTTGTTATTTGGATGGTTTTCTTTGACACCAATTCTCTTCTTATCCATTTGGAGCTTAAAAAAGAGATTGATAAACTGGAACAACAAAAGGAGTTTTTAGAAAGTGAGATACAAAAAGACCGGGCAGAACTTAAGGCACTTTCCAAAGACGAGGCCTTGGAAAAATTTGCAAGGGAAGAATACTTTATGAAAAAAGACAATGAAGAGATCTTTTTAATTGAAGATGCCGATAGTATCCAGAAAAATAAGGAATAACCTACCGTTGCAATGTTCCAGATACGAAACAGGCTTTGCACCTAGTTTTGAAGGTCTTTTCGCATTCTTTTATGGCGTTTAACGTAGTTTAACTAGGAATATTCCGCGTATTCACATCCTGTTAACAAAATACATTTTACAGCGTTGTAAATAATTGTATTTTTACCCTCCAACTTACTTGTAAAATGGGCAAAATCATTGCTATTGCAAATCAGAAAGGTGGCGTAGGAAAAACCACGACCACCGTGAATTTAGCAGCTTCCTTGGGAGTGCTTGAGAAGAAAGTACTACTCATAGATGCGGACCCCCAAGCGAATGCCACATCTGGGCTGGGGATCGATGTGGAGAGTGTTGAAATAGGCACCTATCAGTTATTGGAACATACGGCCTCTGCGGAGGACACCATTATAAAAACGGATTCCCCCAATGTGGATTTAATTCCCTCGCACATTGACTTGGTGGCCATAGAAATTGAGTTGGTAGATAAGGACCAAAGGGAATATATGATGAAACAGGCCGTACAAGGCCTAAAAGATGCTTACGATTATATTTTGATTGATTGCGCCCCTTCCTTGGGTTTATTGACCTTAAATGCCTTAACGGCTGCAGATTCTGTTATGATTCCCATACAATGCGAATATTTTGCGTTGGAAGGTTTGGGCAAACTTTTGAATACGGTAAAAAGCGTGCAGAAAATCCATAATACGGACTTAGATATTGAGGGAATGTTGCTGACCATGTACGATTCCCGTTTACGATTGTCCAATCAAGTGGTGGAAGAGGTTAAAAAACACTTTTCCGATATGGTGTTCGACACCATTATCCAACGCAACGTAAAGTTGAGTGAAGCCCCCAGTTATGGGGAAAGCATTATTAAATATGATGCCAGTAGCAAAGGGGCCGCCAATTACCTTAATTTGGCAAATGAGATTTTAACTAAAAACAAAGCAGAGGTTTAGATGGCGAAGGCAACCAAAAAACAGGCTTTGGGTAGAGGACTGTCCGCACTTTTAAAAGACCCGGACAATGACATTCAATCCGTTGCCGACAAAAATGCGGACCAAGTTATTGGCAATGTTGTAGAATTGGATTTGAACAGTATTGAGGTAAACCCCTTTCAACCACGCTCCAATTTTAATGACGAGGCCTTACAGGAATTGGCCAGTTCCATACGGGAATTGGGTATTATTCAGCCTATTACCGTCCGTAAATTAGATTTCAACAAATACCAGCTGGTTTCTGGGGAACGTCGTTTTAGGGCCTCTAAATTGGTAGGGCTGGAAACCATCCCTGCCTATATCCGTATTGCCAATGACCAAGAATCCTTGGAAATGGCTTTGGTTGAGAATATCCAGCGACAAGATCTTGATCCTATTGAAATAGCACTCTCCTACCAACGATTAATAGATGAAATACAGCTTACCCAAGAAAAAATGAGTGATCGGGTAGGTAAAAAACGTTCTACCATAACCAATTACCTTAGACTCCTAAAGTTGGACCCTATTATCCAAACAGGAATGCGGGACGGCTTTCTAACCATGGGGCATGGCCGTGCTTTGGTAAACGTGGAAAAGAAAAAAGACCAATTGGCCTTATATGAACGGATTTTGAGTGACAAACTTTCCGTACGACAAACGGAACACTTGGTAAAATCCTTAAAAGAAAGAGGAAAAGGAACTACGGCCAACAATAAGGATGTCTCAAAGGAAATCCCTGGATTTGTTTCCAAAAACATTGGGGCCATTAAAGACCATTTGGCGGTCAAGGTAGATATTTCCGCTTCGCCATCAGGGAAGGGAAAAATCGTAATTCCCTTTCATTCCAAAGAAGAATTCCATCGTCTTAGAAAAATATTGACGGGTGAATAAATGCAGCTTCCTTTTTTTACTCTTTGGTTTTCTTGTCGTTACTCTAGTATCTGCCCAAGAGACAAGCACTATTGAACAAAAAACGGACAAAGGGATTGATTCCCTTAAAACGGATTTGGGCAAAAAAGGGGTTGTAATCCAAAATGCGACAGTAGAACGCAAAGCCATAAATCCCTTAGGGCCAAGCAAGGCGGCATTCTATTCTGCTGTTTTACCGGGACTTGGACAAATTTATAACAAACGGTATTGGAAGGCCCCTATTGTTTGGGCAGCTATAGGAATAGGGGGGGCTGCTTTTATTCAAAACAACAATAATTTCAACATTTTTAGGGATGCCTTTAAAAGAAGGAGGGCCGGTTTTACCGATGATCAATTTTTTGCCCGAAACGATGGTGTGATTGATGTTAATAACCCAAGAGTAAGCAACGCGGCCTTACAGGATGCCCAAGAACGTTTTCAACGCGATCGGGATTTGGCCCTCTTGGTCACTATTGGACTGTATGCCTTAAATATTATTGATGCCAATGTAGACGCCCATCTAAAGCAGTATAACGTCAACGAGCAGTTATCCATGGATATAAAACCTACCCTGGATTTTAACCCCATTACCAACAGACCCAATCTTGGCTTAGCCATGGTCTATAAATTTTAACCTATGAATATTGCGCTCTTCGGATATGGGAAAATGGGAAAAATGCTAGAGGAATTAGGCAATGCCCGCGGACATCAAATTGTGGCCAAAATAGACGTCAATTCCGGCGTAGTAGATTATTCAACATTTGATGTTGCCATTGATTTTAGTACTCCAGATGCCGCTTTTAACAATATAACGGGGTGTTTTGAGCATGGGGTCCCCGTAATTTCCGGCACTACGGGATGGTTGGACCGCTATGAAGAAGCCGTTGTCCTATGCAACAAAAAGAATGGTGCATTCATTTATGCCTCCAATTTTAGCTTAGGGGTCAATATCTTTTTTGAGTTGAACAAACAGTTGGCCAAAATGATGGCCCATCTTAAGGAATACAGGGTCTCCATGGAGGAAATCCATCACACCCAAAAATTGGATGCCCCTAGTGGAACGGCCATTACCCTAGCTGAGGGCATCATTGAAAATACGGGCTATACGGATTGGTCGCTGGAGCAAACGGGAAACCAACAAATTCCTATTGTTTCCAAACGCATCGGTACCGTTCCGGGTACCCATAGTATTTCCTATGAAAGTGCTGTAGATAACATCCACATCAAACACACGGCCAATAATAGGGAAGGTTTTGCGCTTGGGGCCCTAATTGCCGCAGAATGGATTCAGAATAAAAAAGGCGTGTTTACCATGCAAGATGTGTTAAATCTAAACTAAATTTGGTAACTAATACGGACTACGTTAGTCATACAACAAAAATTTTATGAACGGTACACAGTGGATTTTGTTTATTCTTATCGTACAGGTCATCCATTTTTTGGGCACTTGGAAGTTATACGTAAAAGCGGGTCGTAAAGCATGGGAAGCTGCTATACCTATCTATAATGGTATTGTATTGATGCAGATTATCAATCGCCCTAAATGGTGGGTTTTATTGTTGTTCATACCCATTATCAATTTATTGATGTTCCCTGTTATTTGGGTAGAAACCATACGAAGTTTTGGAAAAAATACACTTTTGGACACCTGGTTGGTACTCTTGACCCTTGGTTTTTATACCTATTATATCAACTATACCCAAGACGTTACCTATATTGAAAACCGAAGTTTAAAACCGCGTACAGGGCTTGGGGAATGGGTAAGTTCCATTGTTTTTGCCATTGTTGCGGCCACATTTGTGCATACGTATTTTATTCAGCCCTACGTAATTCCTACAGGCTCTTTGGAAAGGACATTGCGGATCGGGGATTTTTTGTTCGTGAGCAAATTCCATTTTGGGGCGCGTGCCCCAATGACGCCCATTGCGGCACCCATGGTACACGATACCATACCCGTCATTAAAAAACGCTCCTACCTTAACAAACCACAACTCCCTTATTTTAGGCTTCCGGGTTTCCAAACCCCAAAGAAAAACGACATTGTAGTTTTCAGCTGGCCTGCGGATACCGTAAAACAGTTTTTTGTAAAATCCAAAGGGGTAGAAAAACCCATCGACAAAAAATCCAATTACGTTAAACGATGTGTGGGTACTCCCGGCGATTCCTTGGAGATTATTGATGGATTTGTACATATCAATGGAAAACGACTCCAACTTTCTGATCGGGCCAAACCGATGTCCAACTACATTGTTTATTCCAATAAAGGCGTCTCTAGACGGCTCTTGGAAGAAGTGGATGCCGACAGCTACCAAAGAAAGTTTATCTCCGCTGCCCTTAACCAAACCCAATACAATAGCGTTCTCCCCTACTTGAGGGGGGCCAACCAAACCCCAGGAGGACAATTTGAACTGTATACCGATAAACAGGGAATACCGATAGAGGTTATCCGGGCATTACGACTTTCCTTAAAAGAAGAGACCCCAAGACAACGTGTGGCCAATATGACCGCCGACATGGTTGCGGAGCTAAAAAAGAAACCCAATGTGGATTCCGTAATCATGGAAATCCAACCCAAAGGGGAACCGGGGTTCAATACTTTCCCGCAGAGTCCCTACTACAAATGGAACGTAGATAATTTTGGGCCTATTTATATCCCAAAAGCGGGTACAACGGTCAAAATAAACAAGAGAACCATTCCACTATATAAAAAAATAATTAGGGATTATGAGCATAACGAAGTACAAGTAACTGCGAACAACGTCCTTATCAATGGAAAAGAAGCTTCCTCATATACCTTTCAGCAAGATTATTATTGGATGATGGGGGACAATAGAGATCATTCTGAAGATAGTCGCGCTTGGGGCTATGTTGCAGAAGACCATATTGTTGGGAAGCCGGTTTTTATCTGGTTGAGTTTTGATAATTTCCAAGACGGCATCCGTTTTAACGAAAAACCACGTTGGGATCGCATGTTCACCACGGTCAACGGTAGTGGTGAACCCGTATCTTATTTTAAATATTTTCTTTTGGCGTTGGCCGGATATTTTGTTTTTGATTTCTTTAGAAAGAAAAGAAAATCAAAACAAGAAGCTTAGGTCCCATGCAACGGGTAGTCTTACATCCTGCGTATTTTCCAAACATTACCACCTTGGTTACCATGATCAAGAACGAGTTGGTTTGGGAGGTCCATGATAATTACCAGAAGCAAACCTATAGAAACCGCTGTCATATTTGTACGGATACAGGCAGGCACGTATTGACCATACCCATAAAACATGTAGGTGGGGCAACTGGGCGGCAAGCCTATAAAGAGGTTAAGATAGACAATACCTACCGCTGGCAACAGCAGCACTGGCGCACCTTACAGACGGCCTACCGAACCTCCGCTTTTTTTGAATTTTATGAAGATGGATTGGCCCCTTTGTATGCCAAAAATTTTAGGTATCTCATGGATTTTAACCATGCCTCCATCAGCTTTTTGGCCGAAGCCTTGGATACCGATTTTTCTGGGATCATGACTGAAACCTATACCAAGGACATTAAAAATGCATTGGACGGCAGGGTACTCATTAAAGCTAAAAAACAAGTACCTTATAAAAACAGCCCTTATTTTCAGGTGTTTGATGACCGCAATGGCTTTACGGAAAACACCAGCGGATTGGACCTGCTTTTCAATGAAGGGACCAACGCCCTAACGTACTTACAGGCACAGGATTTACCGTTACGGCATGTTTAGGTTTATTCTACACTATGGAATACATTTTATAGTTCCCCTATTCCTTGCTTATTTCTTCTTTAAGGAAAGAAGGTTTTTTGTGCTTTTGGTCTTTTGGTCCGCAATCGCAATCGATTTGGACCATCTGCTTGCCAATCCTGTATATGATGCCAACCGATGTAGTATTGGGTTTCATCCGCTGCATAGTTATATGGCCATTGTAGGTTATGCCCTTTTATTGATTCCTAAAAAAACAAGAATTTTTGGATGCGCTTTGGTGTTGCATATTTTGGCGGATTACCTTGATTGCCTATTCATCGGATACTAGCTTACAGCTAGCCATTATGGGATAGTGATCGGAATACCTGTTGTCATAATTGGTATGCGAGGTAAACTCAAAATGCTTGTCCGCTAAAATGTAATCGATTCGCATAGGGTAGCCCTTTAAATTGTAGGTCCTGCCAAAACCTTTACCCGCTTCAAAATAAGAATCCGAGAAATCTTTGGCCAACGTATGGTAAGCATTGGAAAATTGGGTAGCGTTAAAATCCCCAACAACAAGGGTTTTATACGGACTTTTGGCCATATGCTCCCGTATGATGATGGCTTGTTCCTTTTGCAATCGCATCACCTTTTTCATTTTAGCGATGACCTTGTTGTATTTTTGTTTTTCAATACTATTTACTTCCGGCACGATACTGAAGGATTGTAGGTGAAGGTTATACAGTCTAATGGTATCCTTATCAATAAGAATATCCGCGTAAATAGCACTGTTTGCACTCTTTGGAAAATCTATCTGTTCAACGTCCAAAATTGGGTATTTGGAATATACGGCTTGTATCACCTTTCCTTTATGCTCGCCAAAAATAAAATCCACAAATTTATAGGGGTATTGGGCAAGGGCATTACTGCGTTTCATCTTATGGTGAAATTCTTGAAAACAAACAATGTCCGGATTTTGTTCCGTTACAAAGTCAAGAATCAGGCTATCGACCTTCCTAAGCTTCAGCTGTTCATTCTTATTAAAATTTCGAGTGTTGTAGGACATGATCGTAATATCCGTATCGGCAATCTTCATGGGCTGACTACCCCACTTATAAAAAGGCTGCATAATGAAAATACTGGCGACCAATGGAACCGCGGAAACAAGTATGTTCTTATGCTTTAAAAACAGCCAATACACCAGAAAAAGTAGTGTAAGCACTAAGAAAAAAGGCGTGACCAGACTAAAAATTGCAAAAAAGGGAAAATACTCGGCCGGCATCCAGCGCACAAAAAGGCATAGCAATAAGGCCAATCCAACTAGGATATTGAGGAACAACATGGATTTATGGAGAAGTCCTGTTTTTCTCAATGCTTAGTCTTCTTTACCTGCTTTAAATAAAAAATCCTTTTCGGCCTTGGAGAGGCTTTCATAACCAGAAGTGCTGATTTTATCTAAAATAGCGTCTATTTTACGCTGGTGGACCTCTTTATCATAGTTTACGTTTTTTGAAGTTCGCTTCACCGTATCTCTTCTATGTACCGTCTTTAGGGGGGCTTTAGAACCCGGTTTAAAAAAATTTCCTAAGCTGGTCAGCATGGTAGAGAATCCTTCGCCAATATCTTTGCCATTAAGTAATTGCCTAGCATAAACATAGCCCAAAAGGGCGCCACCTAGGTGTGCCAGCATTCCGCCCACGTTCTGCCCCATGGATAGGGTAAGTACGTCTTTTAGAATGACAAAAACACCCAGTTGCCAAAGCTTTACGTTAAAAAAGATGATACGCACTTCTTGATTTGGAATGTAAGAACATACAAATATCAGTATAGCGGTTACCCCAGCGGATGCTCCTATAAGCACTGCACTGGTATCCAATAAGGTTGGAAAAACGTTATACCCCAACATATAGAGTAAACCTCCGGCGATCACTCCTAAAAAATAGACCGCAATAAAACGTTGTGGGCCAAACAGATTGAGAAAGGTGCGACCAAAAAAGTAGAGCAACAACATATTCCAAAAAATATGTCCAAGGCCCACATGAAAGAACGAATAGGTAAAAATGGTCCAAGGTTTTCCCAAAAATCTTAAGCCATCACTGGGCAATTCAAACCAACTGAACAACGCAATTTCCGATGCCCCAAAGAGTACTGGAATCAACTTGGACAAAATAAAGACCAGCACATTAATGGCAATGAGCTTTTCCGCAATGTTCAATCTTGCATATTGATATTTAAGTCCACCTGTTGCCATTAGCTATCCCATCTATTTTTGTTAAACTGATTTTTTTTCCAATACCACATCATAATAAAACCGATCAATGCACCACCAATATGGGCGAAATGTGCAATTCCCGTATTGGTATTGGTAAAACCAAAAAAGAGGTCCCCGGCAATAATCAAAGGAACAAAATACTTCGCCGTAATGGGTACCGGTAAGAAAATGAGCATCAACTCGGCTTCCGGATAGGTAAATGCAAAAGCCACCAGCACCCCATAAACTGCCCCAGAGGCACCGACTGCAGGTGT
>CALGQU010000179.1 GCA_937959125.1 uncultured Croceitalea sp. | reverse complement strand
AATACCTTTACCCAATGCGCTTATTTTTTTGAGGATCCAGCCAATCCACTTAGTTTGGACCAGTCCTTTGACCCAGAGGCCAAAGCGGGTACCATTGGGGAAATAAGTTCCCAAGAATTTTGGGTGCTCACCGGCAATGTTCCGTCCAACGTAACCCTAAGCTGGAACCAAAGAAGTGGGCTTACCAGTATTGCCTTAGCGCTAGAGGACATCATTGTAATAGGCTGGAGCAAGGCCTCCCGGCAATGGATCAACCTTGGTGGTGTTGCCGCTGGTGGTACTACTGGCGAAGGTTTTATAACGTCGACCAATTTTGTGCCGGACGATTTTGAAGTACTGACACTGGCCACATCTCCGCTACCCTTGAATAATTTTGCTTTGGAAAATCCAGATTTGGGCAATTACTTCGTATCGCCCAATGGAGATGGTATTAATGACGTTTTCGTTATTGACAATCTAGACGCCTCGCCCAACAATACCGTAACCATTTTTAATAGGTTGGGGCAAAAAGTTTTTGAACTTGACAATTACTCCAATGAGTTCGCAGGGGTTGCCAATGTAAATGGATTTATCATTAACAAGGACATTGGTCTTCCAGAAGGTATTTATTATTATACCGCAACACTTTTTGATCTGGAGTTGGAGTATAGGGGTTTCCTTTTTCTGGACCGATAATCCAACATAATTCCCAACCATACCCCTAAGCATAAAGTAACATAGGCCGTTAGCCTGGCTCCTACACCCACAAATTCCATATAAAACCATTTGGCATCCCTTGTATTTTTATAAAACCTGGCACAACTTGGCATGAAATTTTTCGTTATAGCTATACCATAGGAATAAAACCCAAATAGCAATGCGCAGAAGAACCTTCTTGAAAACCACGGCCGCCAGTAGTTTGGCTTTGGCAACAAAACCGGTTTTTGCAATAGGACAAGGTACTTTCTATACAGTTGAAGAGCTTATGGGCAAAGCCGATATTGAACTCTTTGGAAACGACTTCCAACTACGACAGGAAGCCCATGACGCTTTTTTGGATATGAAAAAAGCGGCGTATAGTGCAGGTTTTGATATGAAGATAGTTTCCAGCTTTAGGGATTATTATGCGCAAGAAGCCATTTGGAACGAAAAATATATCAATTTTACGGAGATTGATGGACTATCTCCAATAGAAGCTATTTCCAAAATTATTGAATACTCCACCATACCCGGCACGAGCCGGCACCATTGGGGTACCGATATTGATATTATTGATGGCTATCCAGAAGTTGATGGCGATGTGTTGCTTTCTGAAAAATTTGAAGAAGGTGGTCCGTTTGAAGCCTTTAAGAACTGGCTGGATACCCATGCAAATACCTTTGGATACTATTTGGTCTACACGGACAACTATTTTAGAAAAGGCTTTAAATACGAACCTTGGCACTATAGTTATGCCCCACTCTCCAAACCCATGTTAAAGCAGTTTAGAAAAATCAATATTCTAAAACGTATTGGAAACGAAAGCTTTGAAGGTTCAGAACATCTCTCGCGTTCCATTTTGGTCGATTACATTCATAATAACATTTTGGATATCAATCCAGACCTGCTATAAGTGCTTTTTTGTATATTGATGTTCTAAATAGAACACCCATAGTATGAGAAGCAGAGGAAGTTGGAAAATCAGGATTTTTATTGGTTTGGCCATTGTGGCATTTGCTTTTATCAAGCGTTGCAGTAGCAAAGAGGAAAATGCATATACCGGAAGGGTGCAGACCATTAACATGACCGCAGAACAAGAAATTGCCATTGGACTTCAAAGTGCCCCCGAGGTGGCACAACAACACGGCGGTCTTTACCCAGATGAACGCATGCAAGCGTATGTAGACGCCGTGGGCAATAAATTGGTAAACAATAGCTATGCCAGGGAAACCCCGTATCAATATGACTTTCATCTGCTGGCAGATGACCGCACGATCAACGCCTTTGCACTTCCTGGGGGGCAATGCTTTATAACCTATGCCTTATTTTCACAATTGAACGAAGCCCAATTAGCCGGGGTACTGGGACATGAGATTGGCCACGTTATAGGCAGGCATTCCGCAGAACGCATTGCAGAAAGTAGTTTTTGGCAGACGCTGACCATGGGAGCTTCCGTTGGTGGGGATTTGGGTGGATTGGTACAAGGCATTGGGCAAAATACACTATTGACCAATGGCCGAGGGGATGAGTTGGAAAGTGATGATCTTGGCGTACAATTTATGATACAATCCGGTTATGATCCCTATGAGATGATCAAAGTGATGGAAATCCTTAAAGCGGCCGCGGGACCCAACAGAACGCCTGAATTTCAAAGTACGCATCCTGATCCGGAAAACAGGATCGAAAGAATAAAAGAATCCATTATTAGGTATCAGGGCCAATAATTTAGGGCATTCGTCTATCTAATAAGTGAAACCGGGCAGAATTGGGGGGAATTTCGTATATTTATGCTTCCCAAGCTTATAGAACGAGTTTAATCCTTACCTGTTATGTTAAAAATACATTATGGGAACAATTTGGAACTTTAAAGACAGGTATTTTGAGGCATTTAACGATTGTGAACCAAAATATTTGGTCATTATCCTAAAAGCATATTCTTTGTTTTCGGCATTAATGATATCCATGGCGATTTATGCCGTGCTATACAGGGCCTTTACAGGTTTTGAGTTTTAATGCTTACATAACAATATCAGGCCCTTTTACGTGAACACTAGAAGGCAAATAAAAACCCACTGCTTAGCAGTGGGTTTTTCAATAGATGAATAAACCCCCTCTATTTCTTCATAGCATTTTTAAGCACCGCCATAGCGTCATCGGCATTTGCCATTTCCGCATATTTTTTTACGGTATATCCCTTATCACATTTGGCTTTTAAATTGGCCCCATTGGCAATAAGCACTTTTAAAATCTCTGGCTTATTGTAACGTGCCGCAAAATGGGCTGGGGTCATCCCCAATGATTTTTTGTTGACGTCCTCCCCAAGTTCAATAAGTTTTTTTACCGTTTCTACATCACCTTTAAGAATAGCTTTGCAAAACGTACTGATTTCATAAGCGGCAATGGAAGTTGCTAGCCCGTTGATTTCTGTTTGGTTTCCATTGGCATGTAATGCCAAACCGTTGAACATAAGTGCCGCTAGGACGACACCGGATAAAATCGCTTTTTTCATGATGAATGATTTTTGATTATAGATTTAATTGATAC
This sequence comes from uncultured Croceitalea sp., assembly GCA_937959125.1. Lineage (GTDB taxonomy): Bacteria > Bacteroidota > Bacteroidia > Flavobacteriales > Flavobacteriaceae > Croceitalea. The sequence continues at coordinate 37,993 of CALGQU010000179.1, read as the reverse complement.
TAGTATAGACTATGTAGAATTCATAATGTTACAGTATTAACAGTTATCTAACGCAACTTTAACAACACGCTACTTTTTAACTTAAATTTTTAACAAATTCCAATTATAACAAACTCATGGTACTCTGTAACAAAGCCTAGGGTATTTTAATCCCTATTATCGGGCAAAACCCATTATTTTTGGGGCTTAATACATCATAAATGGACAAGAAGGTTATTTTAATGATATTGGACGGTTGGGGAAAATCCCCAGACCCCAAAGTTTCTGCAATTGAACAAGCACATACTCCTTTTGTAGATTCGCTTTATGGCAAGTATCCCAATGCGGACCTTTTAACGGACGGTATGAACGTAGGCCTCCCTGAAGGACAAATGGGTAATAGTGAGGTAGGACATATGAATTTGGGTGCCGGTAGGATCGTATACCAAGACTTGGCCAAAATAAATAAAGCGGTACAGGAAGATACGCTAAAAGAAGAACCAACGCTAAAGGCAGCTTTTGAGCATGCGAACCATAACAACAAGGCAGTACATTTTCTAGGTTTGGTCAGTAACGGTGGTGTACATAGCCATATAAACCATTTAAAAGCACTGGTCGCCGCGGCAAAGGAAAACGGCGTGCAACAATCCTATATCCATGCCTTTACGGATGGGCGTGATGTTGACCCCAAAAGTGGAAAAGGTTTTTTAGAAGACGTAACACAATTTTGTGGCGACACCCCCACTAAATTAGCGACCGTTATTGGCAGGTATTTTGCCATGGACAGGGATAAGCGATGGGAACGGGTCAAAAAAACCTATGACCTACTCCTAAAAGGGAAAGGTGAAACTTTTAGCTCGGTTTCCAAAGCCATGCAGGCCAGCTATGATGCTGGAAAAACGGATGAGTTTATAGAACCCATCGTACTGGATCAAGAAGGTACCATTAAAGAGGGTGACGTTATCATCTTTTTTAATTTTAGGACCGATCGTGGTCGTGAGCTTACGCAAGTACTAAGCCAAGAGGATTTTCCAGAGTACGATATGAAAAAAATAGGGTTGTACTATGTGACCCTAACCAATTACGATGCCTCGTTCAACGATGTACATGTGGTTTATGACAAGGAAAATATCAAAAATACCCTTGGGGAAACTTTGGCGCTAGCGGGTAAAAAGCAAATCCGTATCGCGGAAACCGAAAAATATCCACATGTCACCTTCTTTTTCAATGGTGGTAGGGAAGAACCTTTTACTGGGGAAGAACGTATTTTATGTCCATCCCCAAAAGTGGCCACCTATGACCTAAAGCCAGAAATGAGCGCGTATGATATTACGGATGCCATTGTACCCGAACTCAAAAAAGGTGCAGTCGATTTCGTGTGCTTGAATTTTGCAAATCCAGACATGGTAGGACATACCGGTAGTATGGAAGCGGCCATCAAAGCCTGCGAAGTGGTTGATGAATGTGCCAAAAAGGTGGTGACGGCAGGATTGGAACATGGATATTCCACATTACTTATCGCAGATCACGGCAATTGTGATACCATGGTCAATGCGGATGGGAGCCCAAATACGGCGCACACCACCAATCCTGTTCCCTTAATTTTAATTGACAAGGAACTTAAGAAAATCGATGACGGTGTTTTAGGGGATTTGGCTCCCACCATTTTAAAATTAATGGGAGTGGAACAACCAGAAGCCATGACCCAAAAACCATTAGTTTAATCCTTGGGCAATAAATACCTAAAAAGAAAAGTTATGTATCTCTCTTAAAAAATCCATCTCTACTATGAAAGCTAAATTTGTTTCCGTATGCTGTATCGTCATTTTTTTATCTTTTCAATCTTGGGCCCAGGAATGCCTTGTCAAGGAACTAACACAAGAAAGTTTTAATGAAAATGGAGAATCCAAGGAACGACTACAGTATAGTTTCTCCTATACCCCCAATAGGGAATTGAAAGAAATTACGATCAAGGACAACAGTACCACCGATGGAAGCACCAATCATACCTTAAAATTCGAACAAGTTGCACTGGGCAGAAAAATTACTTGGTTTTGGGATGGCGAATATGACTCGCATTACATTCTTTCAAAAGAAGGCCTTTTAGAGTTTGCCAGTGACGATGAAAATGATGTAAATCCGGAAAACGCAGATAAATATCCCCTGGTTTTTGAAAATAATCAGTTAACGTTTGATGAGGATAGCAACACAACCTACAGCTGGAAAGATAGTTTGGTCACCACATCAATTAGACAGGGCAGAAAATTTAAGAATACTACGGTTTTCGGTTATGCTGACGTTCCCAATCCGTTTTATGGCCTATTTGAGTTGGGCGCTATAAGTATATCCGTTGATAATTTCATTCCCGTACTTTATACAATGCCGACCAAGTTATTTGCTTCAGAAGAGGTTACGCAAGAAAAAGAAGGAGTGAAACAAGATTATGATAAAACCGATAAATTTAGCCATACTATCAATCAAAATCAATGCGTGGAACAATTTACGGTTGATAAAGGGAGGAGGGGCAAGCTTGTCTTCACCTTTACTTATTGAATCTAGGTCTTATAGCACCTTAATGACCTTCTTAATTTAATTGATTTCCGCGTATCTTTGCACGCATGATAAAAATCAAATCTGCAGAAGAAATTGAGTTGATGCGTGAAAGCGCGTTGGTGGTTTCCAAAACCTTGGGGATGCTGGCTTCGGAAATCAAGCCCGGGGCCAACCCTTTGAAACTGGATAAATTGGCGGAAGAATTTATCCGTGATCAGGGTGCAGAACCCGGTTTTTTGGGGATGTACGATTTTCCCAATACCTTGAACTGGAGTCCCAATGCCCAAGTAGTGCACGGTATTCCCAACAATGACGAGCTCAAAGAAGGAGATATTATCTCCGTAGATTGCGGAGCCCTTAAAAATGGATACTACGGAGATCACGCTTATACTTTTGAAGTAGGCGAAGTCGCTGAGGAAACCAAAAAGCTACTCCGTATCACCAAAGAATCACTTTATGTGGGTATTAGCGAATTCAAACTGGGGAATCGTGTAGGTGATGTTGGGTTTGCCATCCAACAATACTGTGAAAAAGAAGGGTATGGCATTGTTAGGGAATTGGTAGGCCATGGTCTGGGCACAGCACTACATGAAGATCCGCAAATGCCCAATTACGGAAAACGGGGAAGGGGCAAAAAGTTTGCCAACGGCATGGTGGTAGCCATAGAGCCCATGATCAATATGGGTACGCGCCGTATAAAGCAGTTAAGGGACGGTTGGACCATTTTGACCGCAGATGGAAAACCTAGCGCCCATTTTGAGCATGACGTGGCCCTAGTGGACGGAAAACCACAGCTGCTATCGACCTTCCAATACATCTATGATGCGTTGGGGATTGTTTCTGACGAAGAAAAGCCATTTTAATAAAACTCTCTGAAGATTCGAATACCATGAGTTATCCAAAATTCGATTAATTGGTGTCTTAAGACCAAATAATGTCCAAAATCTTTAAATTCTTTCTAAATCTAGTACCACGTCCGTGGCTTATACAATTAAGTTATGGGGCACGACCGGTATTGGCCTTATATTTAAAGGGCAAGAAATACGAAGACCCCATAGACGGCAAAACCTTTAGAAAGTTTCTTCCTTACGGTTATGAGAATCCTAGGGAAGGGGTACTCTCCCCCTCTACCCTATCCTTGGAAAGGCATCGGTTGCTCTGGCTCTACTTAAAAAATAAAACCACCTTCTTTACACAAGACCTTAAACTCCTACATTTTGCACCGGAACAGGCTTTTTACCATCGGTTTAAAAGGCTTAAAAATATTAGGTATACCACAACGGATTTAAATTCGCCCTTGGCCGATGTTAAGGCGGATATCTGTAACTTACCTTTTGGGGACAATCTATTTGATGTGATACTGTGCAACCATGTGTTAGAGCATATTCCCAATGATACCAAGGCCATGCAAGAATTGTACCGGGTATTGAAACCGGGCGGTTGGGGTATTTTCCAAATTCCGCAGGATTTACGGAGAGAAACCACCTTTGAAGACGATTCCATCACCGATAGAAAAGAGCGAGCCAAAATTTTTGGCCAGTACGATCATGTAAGAGTATATGGACAGGACTATTTTGATAAATTACGGAGCATTGGTTTTACCGTAACAGCAGTAGATTATACTACTGAACTGAGTCTTGAGCTAGTGGAAAGATATCGTTTGGCCAAAGGGGAAATTATCCCATTAGTTTCTAAGTAAGCAGTATAAGCTAGTCCTATACGACCACCATTTATGGATAATACATAATATGTAAATCAATCCCAACGTTGTGTACCCTTTTGCCAAAACCTATTCTACAAGGACATCTTTAAAACCTTTGGTCATATAGGTTACCGTGGCATCATTGCTATCCAGATAGATAAGAAACCCCTCCAAATCTTCCCTTTCTTCCAATAGTTCAATGGAGTCGGGTAAATCCATGGCCATAAAGGTCGTGGCATAAGCATCCGCTGTTGCACAATCCTTTGCCAGGACACTGGCCGCCAATACCTTTCCATTCTTAGTAAAACCACTTAATGGGTCTATGGTATGTACGTATTTTTCACCGGTTTCCTGGTCATATCGAAACTTTCTGTAATTGCCGGACGACGCCAAAGCCCTATTTTCCAAAGTAATGATTGCCGCTGTTCCCCGTTTGGCTAAATTGTTGGGTTGGTCTATTCCTACCGTCCATGGTTTTTGTTTGATAAGGTTGGTTCCTTTGGTTAGCACTTCCCCGCCTACTTCCACCAAATAATGGTTTACTCCCTTCTGGTCCAGCATGGTACCCAGCCTATCTATAGCGTACCCTTTGGCCACGGCGTTAAAATCAAAACGGATGTTGGGATTCTCTTTTTTGATGGTTCCGTTGGGCAACAGGGCCACTTTTTTCCAACCTACATAATCCATAAGGCTATCTACCTTGCTACTATCCAACGTTATCTGATGCTCGGGACCAAAACCCCATGCATTTGCCAAAACCCCTACGGTAGGGTCAAAATAGCCTTTAGAGGCCGAGTGTACTTTTGACGAAAGTAAAAATACTTCTTTGAACATCGTATCCACGACCACCGTACTGTCCCCCATATTGATTTTGGAAATATCCGAATTGGGGATATAGGTAGACATAGAGGTGTTGATTGCTTCAAAGACCGAATCGATTTCCTGTTGAAAATCCATCTTTTTATGGGTAATGAACGTAATACCATAGCTGGTTCCCAAGGCACCTCCCGTAACCGTATTGTTTACCAAAACGGTATCGGAATGCGACTTACAGCTAAAAAAAAGAACAACCAATCCTAAGACATAACGTGATTTCATTTGTATCCTATTTAATTTCTATGAGTCCATCATAATCTACCACATAGGCCTCATTAAGGTAAACCGGTAAATTGTAATCCTCAGCATTGACTAGGCCAACCGGTGCGTAAAAGGTCCTGGCTTCAAATTTTTGGGCATGATCGCGCATCTTGTTCAGATCTGCCCTAAAGAACTCCATATCTTTTGGATCACCGGGGTATTCGATACTTTTAACTACCACAAAGCTTAGCTTCTTGTCCTTGGTGCATACAAATTGTGGGTTCTTTTTTAACTCGCTGTTTACGGCCAAAAATTCATAACCTGCTTCCTCCAATTGCTTGCCCACGATGTTCATGGCCAAATTATGCAGTTCTTGTGCTGTTAGTACCTTTTGCTCCATAAGAATCAAAAAGCCGATACTGGAAAAGTATCGGCTTAGTTAGTTGAACTATATGATTGTCATCACTATCGTGATTATCCACCGAAATCATCAAAACGAATATGCTCGTCCGGAATTCCAAAATCCTCACCCATTTTCTGAACTGCCTTGTTCATCAATGGCGGGCCACAGAAGTACAGTTCGATGTCTTCTGGGGACTCATGATGGTTTAAATAATTATCAATCACACAATTATGGATAAAGCCCACAAAACCATCACCTGGGGCATCTATATTCTCTTTTACCTTCCAGTTATCTTCTTCTAGTGGCTCGGATAAGGCCAAGTAGAATTTAAAGTTTGGAAATTCTTTCTCCAGCCTATAGAAATGATCCAGATAAAACAATTCCCTTTTGGAACGACCACCATACCAATAGGTAACTTTTCTATTGGTTTTCAAGGTTTTGAACAAGTGGTACAAATGCGAACGCATGGGTGCCATTCCCGCACCACCGCCTACATATAGCATTTCAGATTCCGATTCGTTGATGAAGAATTCTCCATAAGGGCCGGAAATTACAACATCATCACCCGGTTTTAATCCAAAGATATAGGAAGAAGCAACGCCTGGATTAACATCCATCCAACCGTTTTTGGAACGGTCCCATGGCGGTGTTGCAATACGCACGTTCAGCATAATCTCTCGTCCTTCTGCTGGAAAAGAGGCCATAGAGTAGGCCCTTTCCACCAATTCCGGATTCTTCATCACCAAAGGCCATAGGTTGAATTTATCCCATTCCGCTTGGAACTTGTCCGGGGTTTCGTGTTCTTCTGGGTGTGCCGTAATATCCATATCGGCAAACTTTACCTCACACTTTGGAACTTCAATTTGGATGTATCCACCCGCTTTGTAGCCCATATCTTCAGGAATTTCTACAACAAATTCCTTAATAAAGGAAGCCACGTTATAATTACGGACTACCTTGGCAGGCCATTTTTTAATTCCGAATACTTCTTCCGGTATGGTGATATCCATATCCTGCTTCACTTTAACTTGGCAAGCCAAACGTGCCCCATGTTGCAATTCTTTTCTTGAAAAATGCGGGGTTTCCGTAGGTAGGGCTTCCCCACCACCGGAAAGGACATGGCATTCACACTGGATACAGGTTCCGCCTCCACCACAGGCGGATGGCAAGAACACTTTATTGTTCCCCAAAGTGGAAAGCAAGGTGCTACCAGAACTAACCTCTATTTTCTTTTCCCCATTAATGGTCAAAGTTACCGGACCAGAGGGCGAAAGTTTTTCTTTGGTAATCAACAAAAGGGCTACCAAAAGCAATAACAAAATCAAAAACGCAACTACGGTAATAAGAATAGTACCTCCTGTGCTTGTAGCTAATATCATCTTTATTTGTTTAAAGCATCATTATAAGAGACTGCCTTTTCATCTTCTTCAATCTCTTTTTTAATTTTCTCTTCGCCTTCTAAGGGCGATGTTTTTTCCAATTTTTCCGCAGTGGTCGTTTCTGTTCCTTCGGGCGGTTCGTTATCCCCGGTCAACATTCCCCCAAAACTCTGGAAACCTATCCCCATTAGACCTGTAATGATAAAGGTGATTCCTAAACCCCTAAGCGGTGCAGGTACGTTGGAATATCTTATTTTTTCGCGAATGGCGGCAATGGCCAAAATGGCCAAGAACCAACCAATACCAGAACTTACCCCATAGTTCAATGCCAATCCTAAGGTAGGTATCTCCCGCGCCTGCATAAATAATGATCCTCCCAAAATAGCACAGTTCACCGCAATTAACGGCAAGAAAATACCTAGGGAATTATATAGTGAGGGTGAAAACTTTTCTACTACGATTTCTACCAATTGCACCATGGTAGCAATAGTTGCGATAAACAGGATGAAAGACAAAAAGCTTAGGTTGTAATCTGCATACTCCGGTCCTAGCCATGCCAAGGCCCCATCTTGCAATAAATATTGATCCAACAACCAATTTAAGGGAACGGTAACCGCCAATACAAAGATGACCGCCGCACCAAGACCTACTGCAGTACTCACTTTTTTGGATACCGCCAGGTAGGAACACATACCTAAGAACACGGCAAACACCATGTTGTCAATGAATATGGATTTAAAGAATAATTCTAAATGCTCTAACATATCTTATCTTTTATGCTTCTTCTATCAATGCTTTGTTTCTGGAACGCTGTATCCATATAATAATACCAACCACAATAAGGGCAGCCGGCGGAATAATCATAAATCCATTGTTTTCATAGCCAATGGAATACAAGCCTGTTTTTGCAATGGGATCTCCCAATACCGGGATTCCAAACAATGTTCCGGAACCCAATAATTCCCTAAAAAATCCTACGATAATCAGTATGACACCGTATCCAAGGGCATTACCTATACCATCCAAAAAGGACTTCCAAGGACCGTTACCTAAAGCAAAAGCTTCAAAACGTCCCATGATAATACAATTGGTAATAATTAAGCCCACAAAGGCACCCAAGGTTTTACTAAGCTCATAGGCAAATGCCTTTAAAACCTGATCTACAATGATTACCAAGGTTGCCACAACAATCAATTGTACAATGATCCGCACTTTTGATGGTATGATGTTTCGCATTAGGGAAATCACCACATTACCTACCCCAAGTACAAAGACTACGGAAATGGCCATTACAACGGAAGCTTGTAATTCTGCGGTTATCGCCAAGGCGGAACAGATACCCAATACCTGTATGGTAATCGGATTGTTATCCGCCAAAGGGTCTAAAATAAGATTTGCGTCTTTTTTTGAAAGTAGCGCCATTTTAGTTGGTTATAAGAGTTTGTAAATACGGCTTGTACAAGTTGAGGCTTTCCTTGATCATGGCACTCACCCCGTTTCCGGTAATGGTGGCACCCGCCAAAGCATCCACTTCATAATCCTTCTTATCCTTGTTCAGGGGATCGTTGTTTCCTTTTGCAACGGCCACCCCTTTAAACTGGTTGCCATCCAACACATATTCCCCATTAAAATCATCCATAAAGAAACGTAGCTTGATGTTTGCGCCCAGTCCGGGTGTTTCTCCTTTATGATCAAAATAAACACCTTGTATCACCATGTTTTCATCCAAGGAAACAAAACCCCAAATGGCATCCCAAAGGCCTTTGCCATACATGGGAAGGATATACGATTTTTTGCCGTCTTTCTCTCCAATAAAAAGTGGCAAGCTGGCATCTTCCCCTTTTTTAATGGCAGCAAGTTCTTTTTTTACGTTGATAAGGTATGCCTCGTCATTGGGTTGCACTTCACCATTTGGTTTCATCACGTATTGTTCTTTGATGAACTTGGAAAACTGCGCTTCCACCTCAGAAGTAGGGATAAAACTTACATCGCCTTCGCCTTCATTGTTGTTTACACCCATGGCGTAAAGGATGTTCTGCTGCTTTTCAAAACGTTCGTTCTCATCAATCTGTGGTCTAAGACCAGATGCAAGGAACGCTAAAATAGTACCTACAACGACCACCATGACCACTGCAAACAGTACCGTATACGAGTTTTTTTCTGTATTGATTGCCATACTACTAAACCGTTTCTACTTTAAGTTCTTCTGCTTTACCGTCCGAAGGTTTTGGAAGGATGGTCGCATTCTTTAATCGTTTCATTCTACGTCTTACGTTACCTTGAACCACATAATGATCAATGGTCGGTGCAAATACGTTCATTAATAAGATGGCCAAGAAAACCCCTTCTGGGTATCCAGGATTAAAGACCCGTATCATAACACTTATAAATCCTATTAGGAATCCGTAGATCCATTTTCCTTTATTGGTCTGCGAACCTGTTACGGGGTCCGTAGCCATGTAGACAATACCAAAGGCCAAACCACCTACAATAAGATGTTTCCAGAAATCAAACTGCATCAGTCCATAAAACTTACTGTATTCAGGAATCCAACCTGCATCTACAATGCCGTTAAAGATGAGCCCCATGACCAATGAACCTGCAACGGCACTGGCCATAATCCTCCAACTTGCTATTTTGGTAAAGACCAAGAAAAGTCCACCCAATAGGATCAGGAAGGTCGAGGTTTCCCCTACGGAACCCGGGATAAACCCAAAAAACATTTCCGAAAGGTTGTATTTCGCATACAAAGCTTCGGTATTCCCTTGGGCCAAATAGCCCAAAATGGTTTCCCCGGAAATAGCATCCGCGGTACCTGCACGTTGTACCCCTTCATGCACCCATACCTTATCACCACTCATCCATGTAGGATAGGCAAAGAACAAAAATGCACGAATGGTCAATGCAGGGTTTAAAATATTCATTCCCGTACCACCGAATACTTCTTTTCCGATAACCACACCAAAGGCAACGGCTACGGCCAACATCCACAACGGGGTATCCACAGGAATGATAAGCGGCACCAACATACCTGTGACCAAATAACCTTCTTCTACCTCGTGTCCCTTAATGACCGCAAAAATAAATTCGATCAAAAGTCCAACCCCGTAAGAAACAACGACCAAGGGCAGTACCGTAATGGCACCTAACCAAAAGTTATCCCATGTGATAAAATGTTCCATTAAGGAGAAATCCGTCGGAAACCCGTTTATTGCGGAATAATGCTGGTAGCCAGCGTTGAATATCCCAAACAACAAACAAGGGACCAAAGCCATAATAACGGTGTTCATGGTACGCTTTAAATCGTCTACGGCCCTTACATGACTGCCAGAGTGGGTGGTTTCGTTAGGGGAATATAAAAACGTATGGATAGCATTGAATGCAGGTGCCATCTTTTTATCCTGATATTTTAACTTAAGCTGATGTAATTTTTCCTTCATGCCCATAGTTATCCTATTTCTTTATACATTAAATCCAATCCTTCCCTTATAATCTGTTGGTGGGGCTGTTTGGAAATACAAATAAATTCAGTTAATGCGAAGTCTTCGGGAGCTACTTCATAAAGTCCTAATTGCTCCATTTCATCCAAATCCTTGACCATACACGCCTTAAGTAGTTGTAGGGGATATATATCCAAAGGAAAGACTTCTTCATAACGGCCTGTGACCACAAAAGCACGATGCTCACCATTGGTATTGGTATCCAAATCGTATTTTTTGTTCTTGTTCAACCAAGAAAAGGTCAATGCCCGTGTTGATGATATCTTATTGAATACCGGTTTGTTCCATCCAAAGAACTCATAATCGTCCCCCTCTGGGATAGCCGTTACCGTTGCATTATAATAGCCTAAATGACCGTCCGGTGTAGTTCTGGAACCCGTAAGCACATCACCGTTTATCAATCGGAATTTTTCTTCCTTCACACCACTGGCATAAAGAAAAGTTGAAATTTCCGCTCCAATTTTGGTCGTATAATATTTTGGTGTCTTTACGGATGAACCTGCCAAAGCTATGGTGCGTTCCGCGTTGAATTTGCCCGTTAACAAAAATTCGCCCATAATGACCAAGTCTTGGGGACTAATGGTCCAAACCATTTCTCCTTTATTAATAGGGTCAATTTTGTTGATTTGGGTACCTACCAAACCAGCAGGATGGGGGCCGGATACTTTATGTAAATTGATTCCTGTAGTACTTGCCAAAGGCGAATTGGAGCCCTTACCTACGGAAACATGGATCTTACCGGGAGTCAATTTCCCCAATGCGGTAATGGCCACTTGTAGTTCTTGCTCCTTTCCTTTTAAGATGTAATCCATATCCGCGGCCAAGGGCGCAGTGCCGTAGGCCGATATGAATATCGCTTTAGGCGTAGCATCTGGATTAGCAATGATATCATAAGGTCGCTGCTTTAAAAAGGGCCAACACCCAGAACTTAGAAGTGCCGTTCGCACAGCATCCGCACTTGCGGTTTCTACATCAAAAGTTTTGGACGTATGATAGCTTTGCTCCTTGTCCGCCAATATTTTTACGGCAAGGATACGTCTTCTTGCTCCCCTAACGATTTCTACCAATTCCCCACTTACAGGAGAGACAAATTTCATCTCCTCTAAGTTCTTGCTGTAAAACAGGGGTTCCCCGGCCTTGACCTCAACTCCTTCTTTTACCAACATTTTGGGTGTAATACCGTGAAAATCGTTAAGGTTTAGGGCGTAAACATTGCTCAAGACAGCCTTAGAAGTAGTCTGTTCCGCAGCCCCTACGAGATTGATGTTCAACCCCTTTTTAATTCGAATGTCTTTAGACATATTAGTGTGGACCTTTCGTTAACAAAATTGCATGCAAATTTACTACTAAAACGATAAAAAATAGAATTATTGCCTATAAATTTGGGAATACATCGAGTAGAATTCTTTGGGCATGCTTTTTGTTTACCTTTACCCTAAAATAAGTGTACCGTATGCGGTTTTTTCTTAAACATCTTTTGATTTTCTTACTAACGATCGGCACTTTTGCCCAAGTCCAAGAAGAAGTAAATCCACCCTCCAATATCAAAACAGTCATCTTTAAAGGCCCTACGGAAGACCAATTCCCTATTGTACGTCTGGACGAAAACATTTATTTGGAGTTTGATGACCTCACGGCTTCCGAACAGGATTATTATTACAAGATAGTTCATTGTGATTACGATTGGACACCTTCACAGCTGCTTAAATCCCAGTATTTAAGTGGTATGGACAACCAACGTATTATCAATTACGAGAACAGCTATACTACTTTACAGCCCTATTCCAATTACCAATTGGAAATTCCCAATAACCAAGTAAAGCTTTTGGTCACGGGAAACTATGTACTGGAAATTTACAATAGCGCCAACGACCTCCAATTCTCCAGGCGTTTCATCGTCTATGATAATTTGGTACAGGTTGGAGGGGTCGTAAGGCGTTCCCGGGATTTTGAGTACCTCAACGAGAAACAGGTGGTACAGTTTAGCATCAATACCACGGGATTTCCCGTAGTAAACCCTAAACAGGAAATCAAAGTGGCCATCATCCAGAATTATTTCTGGCCAACTGCCCTTTATAATATAAAACCCCAGTTTACGGTCGGCAATGAGTTGGTCTACAAATACGACAAGGAAACCAGCTTTTTTGGAGGGAACGAGTTTTTGAATTTTGATACTAAAGATCTTCGCGTTCCTACCTTTGCAATTTCCAAAATCAGGTTAACGGATATCTACCAGCATTACCTTTTTGCCAACCAATATCGAAACGACAGACCATACACCTTTTTTCCGGATATTAACGGTGATTTTGTTGTTCGTACTTTACAAGGGGATGATGTATCCCGTGAAGCGGAATATACCATGATCCATTTTAAATTACCTTATGAACCGGAACTTGGCTTGGACAATGTATATGTTTTTGGAAAGTTCAATAACTACGACCTATCAGAAGAGAACAAAATGGATTACAATGAAGAGACCGGTTATATGGAGCTTGCCTACCCTATGAAACAAGGGTTCTACAACTACAAATATGTATTGGAAAAGGAGGATGGAACCGTTAATCTCAACCAAGTTAGCGGGAATTTCCATTTTACGGAAAACAACTATCTTATATTGGTCTACTACAGGAACTTTGGCGACTTTTATGATGGTATCATCGGTATTGGAACGGCCAACTCCAGAGATATCAGCAATTAATTATCTTTAGGGCCACAACCAAACCCATGGCCAAAAAAAAGGACAAAAAACTCATTACCAAAGGACGCTATGAGCTGGAGTTTAGAGGTACGGAATGCCTCAACTGTGGTTATGTCCTGCATCTAGATGATAAGTACTGCCCCAACTGCTCCCAAGCCAATAGCACCAAAAAACTGGTTTTAAAAGATTTTCTTGACGAGTTTTTCTCCAACTTGATCAATTATGACTCCAAGCTTTTGGCCACCTTGTATGCTATGCTGATACGTCCTGGCAGCATTACCCGGGATTATATCAATGGTAAGAGAATTAGGTATACCAACCCTTTTCGTTTTTTATTGAGCCTCGCCTTTCTTTACTTTTTATTGGTGACTTATGGCAATGCCTTTTCCAACTTGGACAATTTGAACCTTAAGGATAGAATTGAAAAAACCTCCCCAGTTTCCTTTTCCATAGATACTTCAGAAGATGGACTACAGGACAGCCTTAAAAAACCCAATGTTATACAGGAAGTCTTTAAAGAACTGGATTCTATTAGGGAGACCGAACAAAACGAAAAATTATTTGTCTTGGATACCCTAAAGCAGTTTTTAAACCAGAAAGCAAATGAAAAACGTATAGCGGATTCTTTACGAAGAACCAATCCAAGGCTTTACTTTTCGCAATTGGAAGAGGATACGGACTCCAACAGGTTTTTGGATAAAATGCAGTTTTTCTGGGAGCTCATAGACAAGGATTCCCTTAAGACATTTGCAGATGCCAATACCAAATACAAGGTTTCCAACACGTTTTACAACAGAATGGCCTTCAATGGTTCAAGGAGTGCCAATAGGGTCGTTGAACAACCTGGAACATGGGTCAACGACACTATTGCAAAGCTCCCTTTTGTTATCTTTTTCTTTCTTCCTTTGTTTACGGTTTTCATTTATGTGGCGTACATCCGTAAAAAGTACACCTATACCGATCATTTGATCTTTAGTTTTCACAACCAGTCTTTATTATTTATCTTGTTGATTCTTAGCTGGATAATTGATTTTATGTTCAACTGGTCCACGGCAGGTATATTTTTGATTGTATTTTCAATCTACCTGTTCCAAGCCATGAGAAAGTTTTACGGCCAAGGAATCTTTAAAACGATTGTTAAATATTTGTTCTTGAACTCAGTTTTTACGTTTTTAGCCCTAATAACGCTAATATTACTGTTTGCAGGAAGCGGTTTTACCTACTAAAACTATGATTACTCAAGTCACCAAAGGAATTAAAGTATCCGTACAGACCAACTTTGAAGGTACGTTTTTTAAGAACTACAAAATGCACTATGCATTTGGGTATACCATTACCATAGAGAACCAAAGTCAAGAAGCGGTACAGCTCACCGCCAGACATTGGGATGTTTACGATTCCCTTAAGGAAATGGAAACCGTGGACGGCGAAGGCGTCATTGGTAAAAAACCGGTAATCAGACCAGGAAAGTCACATACGTATAGCTCTGGCTGTTTGTTGGCCTCCCCTATTGGTGCCATGAAAGGGTTTTACCATATGGTGAACATTGCTTCGACCGAAGAATTTGATGTAGAAGTACCCACCTTTAAGTTTGCCGCCCCTTTTGCGATGAACTAGTAGTACCTTATGACTTAGGACAGCTTTACGCACCATATTCCTTTAACCATTTACGATTTTAGATAGCACATGCTGTTCTTCGTTAGAAAAACGCTTGCCTTTCCTTACCTTTGGACCGACTAATTCAAATCATAAATTTTCTGTTATGGGTAAAGGCTTTTTTAAAGTGCCAACTGCGTACAATGAACCAATAAAAAGTTACGCACCTGGGACCCCGGAGCGTGAAGAAGTACTAAAACAATACAAGGCGTATTACCATACCAAAGTAGAGGTACCCTTATATATTGGAAAAGAGGAAATCAAGACTGGCCAGACCAGACCTATGTCCCCCCCGCATGATCACAAGCATGTTGTAGGCCATTACCATACCGCGACCAAAAGCCATGTTGAACAGGCCATAGCCAATTGTTTGGAGTCCAGAACAGCATGGGCCAACCTTGCTTGGGAACAACGTGCCGCTATTTTTAGTAAGGCTGCGGAGCTCATTGCCGGACCTTACCGGGCAAAAATAAATGCCGCCACTATGATGGCGCAGTCAAAGACCATCCATCAAGCGGAAATTGATGCCGCCTGTGAGTTTATCGACTTTTTGCGATTTAACGTACAGTTCATGAGTGAAATATATCAAGAACAACCAGATTCTGCCGAAGGTATTTGGAATCGTGTGGAATATCGTCCATTAGAAGGTTTTATCTATGCCATTACCCCTTTTAATTTTACCGCTATCGCCGGAAATTTACCAGCAAGTGCCGCAATGATGGGGAATGTGGTTGTCTGGAAACCTAGCGACAGCCAAGTCTATTCCGCACAAGTTATCATGGAGGTATTCAAAGAAGCTGGTCTACCGGATGGCGTAATCAATATGGTTATGGGAGACCCGGTGATGATTACGGATACCGTTTTGGGAAGTCCGGATTTTTCTGGCTTGCACTTTACCGGTTCCACCTATGTATTTAAGGAATTATGGAAACAGATCGGCACCAACATCCACAACTACAAAACCTATCCCCGTATTGTTGGGGAAACCGGGGGTAAGGATTTCATCCTTGCCCACCCCACTGCAAAACCACAGCAGGTAGCTACGGCCATTACCAGAGGGGCTTTTGAGTTCCAAGGGCAGAAATGTAGTGCCGCTTCTAGGGTGTACCTTCCAAAATCTACGGCCAGTGAAATCCTTGGTTTGGTTAAAAGCGATGTAGAAAGTTTCAACAGACCCGGTTCTCCAGAGGACATGGGTAATTTTATCACTGCCGTTATCCACGAAGGCTCTTTTGATAAATTAGCGAAATTTATCGATCAAGCCAAAGCGGACAATGATGCAGAAATTGTTGTAGGTGGGGGTTATGACAAGTCCGTAGGGTATTTTATAGAGCCTACGGTTATTTTGGCCCAAGACCCAAAATACACTACCATGTGCACCGAGCTTTTTGGACCTGTGGTCACTGTTTATGTATATGAAGATAATGATTGGGAAGAAACCTTGGCACTTGTAGATAGCACATCGGAATATGCATTGACAGGAGCTGTATTAGCAAAGGACAGGTACGCCATTGAGCAAGCTACACAGGCGCTCCAAAACTGTGCCGGCAACTTTTACATCAATGACAAACCAACAGGGGCCGTGGTAGGGCAACAACCATTTGGTGGTGCTAGGGCCTCCGGCACCAATGATAAGGCAGGATCCCCGCAAAACTTGCTGCGTTGGGTATCCCCAAGGCTTATTAAGGAAACTTTTGTTACGCCAGAAGACTACCGCTATCCATTTATGGGATAAAACTAACATATGTTTTTAACTAACTCCCGGTACATCATGATTATGAATCGGGAGTTTTTTATGTCATTACGTATTCTATATAAATCAAAAACACACCAAACACACGCCATCGACAAGCAACCATTCCCCAATATCCCTATCTCTTTTAAAAAACCATGAAACCACACTTTCTTCTTCTATTATCCTTTCTTGTTTTATCCTGTTCCAACGACGATGGACTACCTGTTATCGCTGCTTGCGGAGTGGCCAATCCTATTGAAGATTTGGACTGGTTAGAAACAAGGGTACAAGAGCTTAGGGATAATGTAAACGAAGAGTCCCAATTCTTTTTTGTTTCCCAAGCCACTTTTAACAATGAAACCGTATTTATTTTTGACAACTGCTGTCCGTTTTGCAATACCGTGAGCCCGGTCTTTAACTGTTCGGGCGAGTTGTTGGGCGTACTTAACGATGAGGTTCCGGAAGCCGAATTAAGTAACTCGCAAGTAGTATACCGGCCCAATGATTTTAGTTGCGAATTCAATTAACAAAATCATGAAGGGTTTAAAGTGCATTGGTACGGAAGTATAGTCTTGATCCTAGTACATTTTTACAAAAATGTTGTGGTTAACTTCAACTCAATCTTGAACATAAATCAAAGTATCCCAGATTAGGGATCACTTAATTTCCGTATTTTTAATCCACGATATACGTTATCAATTAAAAACACACACAATGAAAATGAAATTAGTCGCTGCAATAGCCTTATTCGCCATTTGCAGTATCAACGCACAAGACGATTTGGCCCAAGCCACCATCAAAGGGGTTTTGGCAGGTAATCAAGGACAAGTGATCCAATTGGCCGAAGCTTTTTCTGAAGAGCAGTACAGTTGGAGACCGGCAGAAGGAGTCAATTCCGTTGGGGAAGCCTTACTACACGTAGCCCAAGCCAACTATTATTTAGCCCTAAAAATGGGGTTTCCACCACCAGAAGGTGTAGATATGATGGATCTTCCCAAGATTTCCGGAAAGGACAACATTATTGCCGCACTAAAGCAATCCAACGAGTTTGTATTGGGTAAAATTATGATGGTACAAAATGAGGAACTCTCTGAAGAAGTTGATTTTGGATTTGCCAAAATGAACAAAATGGGTGGACTTTTGGCCATGATGGAGCACAATGGCGAAC
Source organism: uncultured Croceitalea sp. (assembly GCA_937959125.1). Classification (GTDB taxonomy): domain Bacteria; phylum Bacteroidota; class Bacteroidia; order Flavobacteriales; family Flavobacteriaceae; genus Croceitalea. The sequence goes on along the minus strand of CALGQU010000179.1, from coordinate 20,143 downwards.
ATAAAGGACAATTGATCGCTTATGCCCGTTCCAACGGAGTGGTACCGCCTTGGAGTAAGTAAAAATGACATTATCTTAAAATTAAAAAGCGCCCATTGGCGCTTTTTTTTAGCAACTTTATCAAGACTAATGCGTCTTAAGAAAAACAACCGCTATGGAATACAGAAGAATCTTAGCTGCCTTATTCGTTTTACTATTTCTCTCATGTTCCAATACGGATGAGGAACCTACGGTGCCCCCAATTGCCAACGTTCCGGAGGGCACCAATCTAAGAATCAACTTTTACAGGCAGCTCTGTTTTGGTGAAGGTCGTTTTCAATGCATGCTTGCGCAGGAAGGCGTGCAACTAGGAACGGAGGTATGGAACAATTTCTTTGGTGGCATCAACGGATTTGAATACGAAGGAGGTTTCATCTACAACTTGGAAGTACGCACAAGGATTATTGAAAATCCCCCGGCGGATGGATCGTCCATTGCTTATGATCTTGTTCGGATCATTTCAACAGAAGCCGTTCCCTGCCAGTTTGAAAATCCCGTCCAAGACCTATATTGGTTACAAACAGAAATCGAATTTCGACAAGAAAACCCCACGGAAGATTCCCAATATTGCTACATCACCCAAGCAGGGTTAGATAGCAATCCCATTTTTATTTATAGGGACTGCAATCCCTTAATCGATAAAATAGGAGATCCCGTTTTCAACTGTTTTGGGGAGTTTTTAGGGTTTACAGGGCAGGATGTAAACGTATCCTCACTTGGGAACGAACAATTAATTTGGTCTCCCGAAACCTTTGGGTGCAACCCATAGCACTGTTTATCCTTTAAACTTTTGAGGAAGATAGACCACTTTTTTGGTTTCAAAAAAGTCTTCTTCAAAATGTTCGCGCAAATCAAAAATTTGGGCATTCTTGTACTCCTTCAATTCCTCTGTTAAATCCCCGCCCTTTAGATAAAGGATACCGTTTTTACGCTCATGAGAGGATTCTTTTTTGATTTTTCCCTTTGTCCAATGTACAAAGGTGGGCATGGCGGCTACCGCCCTACTCACAATAAAATCAAACTGACCGGCAATATCCTCTACCCTGCTATGATGGGATGTAACGTTTTCCAACCCCAATCCTTCTACAACTTCTTGTACCACTTTTATCTTTTTACCAATGGCATCCACCAAAGTAAAGCGGGTTTCTGGAAAAAGAATGGCCAAGGGAATCCCCGGAAATCCGCCTCCCGTTCCTACATCGAGTACCTGGGAACCCTCATTGAACTGCTGTATTTTTGCAATACCTAAAGAATGTAATACATGCCGTAAATACAGCTCATCAATATCTTTTCTGGAGACCACATTGATCTTGGCATTCCAATCTTGGTAAAGATTCCCCAAAAGGGAAAATTGTTCTTTTTGGGATGCCTCCAATTCCGAAAAATACTTTAAAATGATGTGGACATTCATGCCAATACGTTTATTTTTGGGCAAAATTATACATTTAAGGGGGCAGTACCTATTTTAACGTTCGCTTATACATTGGACCGCCTATTTCATTTACCTTTGATAAAAAAAACAATCCATGAGCAAGGAAACTATCCGTTTTTCAAGAAAAGATTCTGCGCAATTCTTTAGAACCCTCAATAAAAGGGTCAATACATACTTCAACGAAAATAAAATAAAGAAGACAGGGAACTGGAAACTGCACTTAAAAACAGTGGTAATGTTCGCCATGTTCCTAACCCCCTATTTTTTAATACTGACCTTAAACCTGCCTTTTTGGGGTTATGTGCTGTTATCCATGTTAATGGGTGTAGGGATGGCCGGCGTAGGGATGAACGTAATGCATGATGGCAACCACGGTTCCTACTCCAACAAAAAATGGGTCAACAAACTTATGGGCGGAAGCATTTATATCTTGGCCGGTAATGTGTATAACTGGCAGGTACAACACAATGTATTGCACCATACCTATACCAATATCCATGAACACGATGAGGATATGGAAGCGGGACGCATCCTTCGTTTTTCCAAGCATGCGGAGTGGAAAAAGCACCATAAGTTCCAACATTTTTATTCCATCTTCCTGTATGGATTACTGACCTTTAACTGGGCCATAACCACGGACTTCCAACAAATGTACCGCTACATGAAGCGTAAACTTTCCTACGGAAAGTTACCTAGTCCGGCCGTTAATTGGAGTACCTTGGTGATCACAAAATTGCTATACGTTACCATTTGGATCGTATTGCCGTTGTTGTTGGTAGATATTGCCTGGTGGCAGGTACTTTTAGGCTTCTTTATTATGCACTATGTCGCCGGGGTAATTCTTAGTGTTGTGTTCCAATTGGCGCACATTGTAGATGATGCACAAACACCATTGCCGGACGAAACCGGTACCATGAAAAATACTTGGGCCATACACCAGCTGTTCACCACGGTAAATTTTGGCACCAAAAACCGTATTGTAAATTGGTTTACGGGCGGATTGAACCATCAGGTGGAACACCATATATTCCCTAATATCAGCCATGTCCATTACACAAAAATTTCAAAAATTGTGAAACAAACGGCAGCGGAATTCAATTTACCCTACAACGAATACAAAACAACCAGAAAAGCCATAATTTCGCACTTTAAACATTTAAAGGAATTGGGCAAACAGCCTTCCATACAGTACGCATAACTATAGTTTACAATGAGCAACCAACTTTCGGACAGGATCAATAGTGTGACTCCGTCCGCCACCCTGGAAATGGCCGCAAAAGCAAGAGAACTTAGGGCAGCCGGTAAAGATATTATAGGTTTAAGTTTGGGGGAACCCGATTTTAAAGTTCCCGATTACATTCGAGAAGCTGCCATACAGGCGGTAAACGATGGTTATAACTCCTATACACCGGTAGATGGTTATGGCGAATTGAAAACCGCTATCATCACCAAATTTAAAAGGGATAATGGCTTAGACTACGCACCTTCTCAAATCGTGGTTTCCACTGGTGCCAAACAAGCCTTATATAATGTTGCCCAAGTTTGTCTAAACAAAGGCGACGAGGTGATATTGCCTTGTCCGTATTGGGTGAGTTATAGCGATATTGTAAAACTGGCCGATGGGGTTCCCGTGGAAGTCCCTACCAGCATCGATACGGATTTTAAAATGACCCCGGAACAGTTGGAAGCTGCCATTACCCCAAATACCAAAATGTTATGGTATAGCTCTCCCTGTAATCCCAGTGGATCCATATATAGCAAAGAGGAACTTCGCGCCTTGGCGGATGTTCTTCAAAAACACCCACAAATCATTGTGGTGAGTGATGAGATTTACGAACATATCAATTATGGGGTTACGGCGCATGCGTCCATGGCTTCTTTTGAAGATATGTACAACCGCACCGTTACCGTAAATGGCGTAGCCAAAGCCTTTGCCATGACGGGATGGCGTATTGGTTTTATTGGGGCACCAAGCTATATCGCCCGGGCGTGCAACAAATTGCAAGGCCAAGTGACCAGTGGTGCCAATTGTATAGCACAACGTGCCGTAATCACGGCTTTGGAGGAATCCCCAACTAGGGTACAGTATATGGTGGACGAGTTTAAAGAACGTCGGAAACTTATTTTATCGCTCCTTAACGGGATTGAAGGGTTTAAATGCAACGAACCCGAAGGTGCTTTTTACGTATTTCCGGATGTTTCCGCCTTTTTTGGCAAGACCTTTAATGGCGTGACCGTCAACAACGCCTCTGATTTTGCCATGTACCTCTTGGAACATGCCAATGTAGCTACGGTAACGGGTGATGCTTTTGGAAACCCCAAAGGTATTCGTATCTCCTATGCCGCTGCGGAAAAAGAGATACGGGAAGCCGTTGAGCGTATAAAAAGTGTGCTGTAAGAGAGCGACCCAGTTTCTTTATTTAAATTTTGACTATTTGGGCTTTTTGTCAATATCTTTTCTCAGCGTCTTATTTGATATGAGTTCTATATAAAAAGAGCCTATTGGACAAAGGGCAATAAATGTCAGTAATGTCACTTCGAGCGCAGTCGAGAAATTATAAAAAACGTTAGTTTCAATGAGGTCCCGGCTAAGCTTAATCTGATAAACATTTTTATATTTAAATATTTGAAAATCATTAATATATAAAAATATTAAATCCAACTCCCGCTATTTGTTTTCAATAGTTCTTTTATTGTTTTCATTGGGTTCCAAAAGGTCCCACATAGTTCCATACAAATCCTCAAAAACAGCTACCATTCCATACGGTTCTTGTTTGGGCAGCTTCAGCTTGTTTAAGTTGCGGATTTATAACTCTGGTTATTTCCAAAGAGATTTTGGAATCAATTGTTTTAATCTTAAAATCTGGTGTCTCAGAAGGTTGAATTGAAGTGATAATTTGTCCAAGTGATTCCTTTGAAACAAATTTGGTCAATAACCATTCTTCATAATCTTTTTTCTTTCTGTCCAAAAAAGAGTCTATTTTACTTAGCCAACTTGTTTATAGGTCAGTATCCCACAACGATTCTCCCTCCAAAATAAGCATTAAATCAATGGAAAAAGCAGTCCACTATACCCGTTTCCAAAAATAGGGAGTCATGATAATCAAGACGGTAAAGAGTTCCAGACGACCTAGTAGCATCAAAAAACCACACCACCATTTTCCAAAATTGGGCAATTCGCTAAAATTGACCACGGGGTTTAAATCGCCCAAAGCGGGCCCTACATTACCCAATGAAGAGGCGGCACCACCAATGGCGGATTCAAAATCAAGACCTAGAAAACCTAATACCAAAGCCCCAATAATGAACAAAAGCATATACAGTACAAAAAAACCTATGATATTGTACACGATATGCTCACTCACCATTTTATTGTTATACCGCACGGGAATAATGGCATTGGAATGCAAGGTGCGTTTAAACTCCAACAAGCTGTTTTTAATGATCAACAGATGGCGGACTACTTTTACGCCCCCAGAAGTAGAACCTGCCGAGCCTCCTAAAAACATCAATCCAAAGAAAAACACGGTAAGAAAAGGCGTCCAATTGGTAAAATCCGCAGTTACGAAGCCCGTAGTGGTCACAATGGCCAACACTTGAAAAAGGGCATGCCGGAACGAACTTTCCGCAGCACCAAACACTTGCGGGTGATAGTCCGAAACGGGGACCTCTGCCTGCAACCACACAATGAGCATGGCCACCAAGGTAAACCCAAGGATAAAAAGGGAATAGACCTTAAATTCTTCGTCCTTAAGGACACGCTGCACCTTGCCCGTAAACGCAAAATAGCTCATCACAAAATTGGTGCCTGCCAAAAACATGAACAGGATAATGATATATTGGATAAGCGGCTGCCCGTTCCAAAAGGCCACACTGGCATTCTTGGTAGAAAAGCCTCCGGTAGAAAGGGTGGCCAAGGCGTGGTTAAGTGCATCAAAAAAAGACATTCCCGCCAACTTAAGCAAAATGGTTTCTGCCGCCGTATAACCCACATAAATCAACCATAAACGTTTTGCGGTATCGGTAATCCGTGGATGTAACTTATCGCCCCCTGGCCCTGGGGCTTCGGCCGCAAACAACTGCATGCCCCCAATACCCAATAAGGGTAAAATAGCAATGGCCAATACTATGATTCCCATACCACCGATCCAATGGGTAAGGCTCCTCCAAAATAGGATGCCTTTGGGCAAGGATTCAATATCATTAAGAATGGAAGCCCCTGTTGTGGTATACCCGGAAATGGTTTCAAAAAAAGCATTGGTAATCCCGGGAATAGCTCCTGAAAAAATATAGGGCAACACGCCGGAGATGGACATGATCAGCCATCCAAAAGTAACAATAATGTAGCCTTCCTTTCGCTGTACTTCCTTACGGTGGCCCCTAGTGTAGAACATGGCCATAACCCCCACCAAAAGGGTCACTATGGCCGCCATGGTAATGTCCAGCGTAGCACCATCTTTATAGATACCGCTCACAAAGGCCGCCACAAGCATAAAGCCACCATTGCAAAGCAGCAATAGGCCCATAATATGAAGAATGATCCTAAAGTTAAATGCCATTACAGAAACAGCTTTTCAATTCTTGGAATGGCCTTGGGCAAACTACAAACGACCACCTTATCGCCTTGGGCAATCCTAAAGTCCCCTAAGGCTATAATTCCTTTTCCGTCCCGGATCACCCCACCTATAATGGCTTCCCTGGGGAAGTCCAATTCTTTGATAATCTCGCCGTTTACGGCAGAGGTGGACTTTACCTCAAACTCAAGGATCTCCGCATTAAGGTTGTTCAAGCGCGTTAAAGCCAACACCTCTCCCCTACGGATATATCTAAAAATAGTATTTGCGGCCAATAGTTTTTTGTTGACCAGGGTATCTATACCAATGGATTGTGACAATTGGAAGTAATCCATATTTTCCACCAGTGCAATGGTCTTTTTGATGTTCTTGGATTTTGCGACCAAACACGACATGATATTGGTTTCGGAATTTCCGGTTACGGCAATAAATGCGTCCATGGCTTCCAAACTTTCCTCTTCCAAAAGCTCTACATTTCTTCCATCGCCATTAATGACCAGCGCATTGGGCAAATCATCAGCAATATCAAAAGCCTTATCCTTATCTTTTTCAATAAGTTTTACATTGAACTTGTTGGCACAAAGATCACGGGCCGTTTTAAAACCTACTTTACTGCCGCCCAAAATCATAACATTCTTAATCTCTTTTTTTTGTACCCCGGTAAGCTTGTACAATTCATCCACCCCACCAATAGAGGTGATAAAATATACCTGATCGCCCTCCTTAAACACCGTATCACCCCTAGGAATCAAGGTATATTGGGTTCCCATACGTTGCAAGGCGATGGGCATAAAGTGAAGTTCCGGAAAAATAGTGGCCGCTTCCTTCACCATTTTACCCACAAAGGGAGCCGTTTTGGGCAGGAACACCCCAACCATGGTCAAAAGGCCTTCTTCAAACTCGTAAGTGTCGTTAAACGCGGATTGATTGAGCAGCAATTGTATCTCCGTGGCGGCCAATTCCTCTGGGGAAATGAGTTCGTCGATACCCAGTTGGCCAAACCTAATAAGTTCTTTATTGTCTATAAATTCCGTGTTGGAAATCCGTGCAATGGTCCGTTTGCTGCCCAATTGCTTTGCTAAAAGGCATAAGGTAATGTTGGTAGTTTCAGATGCCGTAACGCCAATGACAAGGTCACAGGCTTCTACTTTGGCGTCCTGTAGGACTTCAATGCTTGTGGCATCACCCCGTAATACCCTTATATCCAAGTGGCTGTCTGCATACGAAAGACTTTCCTTATCCGTATCGATCAATGTAATTTCCTGCGCTTCATAAGACAATAGTTTTGCCAAATGAAAGCCTACCTCACCTGCACCCGCGATGATTATCTTCATTACTTAAAAAAATAAGTCACAACTCGTTTTGAAATCGGAAAGAAAAGTTGGGCCTGTCTCTAAATGACTGTCTCCCATCATGCTTTATAACCTTTTGGTAAAATTACACAATATTTTAAACTCTACTAGGCACCCCCCTCTTTTTGGGGTTGTTCGTATCTTTGCAAAAAAATTGAAAGATGCCGGAACCCGTTAGGCCCTATAAAGATTCTGAGTTAGGTAAAAAGGCCCAAGTAACCCAAATGTTCGATACCATTTCTGGAAATTATGACGGACTCAACCGTGTCATTTCTTTGGGAATCGACATCAAATGGCGTAAGCGTGTGGTCAAACGCATTGCTGCGGGCAAACCCAACAGTATTTTGGATATTGCCACGGGCACCGGGGATTTGGCCATTGCCATGGTAGCTACCGGTGCAGAACGCATTGTAGGCCTGGACATTTCTAAAGGCATGTTGGCCGTTGGCAAGGATAAAATAGCGCAAAGAAGCCTTGAAAATACCATAGAAATGGTCGTGGGGGACAGTGAGAACCTACCCTTTAAGGACAATTCTTTTGATGCTATTACCGTTGCCTTTGGGGTACGGAATTTTGAAAATCTAGAAAAAGGCCTTGTCGAAATTTATAGGGTGCTGCGCCCAAAAGGTACCTTTGCCGTTTTGGAAACCTCCATTCCCACAAAAACCCCATTTAAACAAGGGTATCGACTCTACACAAAGTTTGTCCTGCCGGTAGTAGGGAAACTCTTTTCAAAAGACAGGTCTGCCTATAAGTACCTATCAGAATCCGCTGCCGTATTTCCTTATGGTGAAGCCTTCAACAATATTTTGTCCAAAATTGGGTTTATAGCTATAGAACACGAGCCCCAAACCGTTGGGGTGGCGACAATTTATGTAGCTTCAAAATAATTAAATGAAAAACATTCTGTTTTTGTTTGCCCTGGTCGCTATGGCCAGTAGTACTTTGCAGGCCCAATTTAGGAAAGACCCCATCATCAATATACAGAATGAGGACAAGAAGCCTATCAACTTTGGCTATTACCTAGGGTTTAACCGCTATGATTTCCAATTTGAGTTTCAAAACGATATTGGACAAGATGTATTGGTAGAACAGACCTATGGGTTTAACGTTGGCGTATTGGGTGAGTTACGGCTTCATGAGTTTTTGGACCTGCGTTTTGAACCGGGACTGCTTTACACACAACGAAATCTTGGTTTTCCGGGTTTTGACAACGCCAATGACGCCATTAGGGAGGTACGTTCCACCTACATTCGATTTCCGTTGTTGCTAAAAGTAAGTACCCGTAGGTTCAACAACTTTAAGCCCTTTATTATTGGCGGTGGTTATGCCGCTACCAATTTAGGTTCCAATGAAGATAGTTTAGAGGATAACAGTAGTGGTCAATTTCGATTGAAACAAGCTGTTTTTGGGTATGAATTGGGTTTTGGTATTGATTTTTATACCGAGTTCTTCAAATTCACCCCTTCCATACGTGGTGTTTTTGCCTTGACCAATGAACTGGTTCCAGATGAAGACCCCAACAGTCCATGGACCGGAAATATCAATGCGCTACGCACTAGGGGTATTTTTATCAATTTTACTTTTGAATAAAGGCTAGTCGATACGGGCACTTGACAGACCATTTTTATTTGGGTCGCCTAATTTCCGACAACAGTATAGCAGTAGCGGTCGCTACATTCAGGCTTTCTGTATGGCCTTCACCAAATTGGGGAATGCCTACCTTTTGGGAAACCAACTTTTCTATAGTTCCAGAAATACCATTGGCTTCATTTCCCATTACCAATATCCCTTCTTGCGGCAAATCCATATGATGCATATCCTCTCCGTCCATAAATGCACCGCAGACAGGTAGTGTTGCCGTTTCAATGACGGTTTGCAAATCGGTATAGTGAATAATGACACGCGTTATGGAACCCATGGTTGCCTGTAAGACCTTTGGGTTGTAACAGTCTACGGTACCTTTGGAACATATGAGTTGGGGTATTCCAAACCAATCACAAAGCCTTATGATCGTTCCCAGATTACCCGGGTCTTGAACAGAGTCCAATGCCAAAACCCATCCTTTAAAGTCGGTCTCTGCCTGCCTAGGGATTTCAAAAACCCCCAATACACCACTTGGGGTATGCAAAGCGCTGATGTTCTTTAGGTCCGGTTCCGTAACTTCCAAAACATCATCGTACTCCAAACGGTTTCGCTCCAAAGCCGTGGCCAAAATCAAATGAGGTTTAAAACTGCTGTTCAATAGCTCGTTCACCGTTTTAATCCCTTCAACAAAAAATAAGCCGTGTAGATTTCGGTACTTTTTTTGATGTAAGCTTTTTATGAGTTTAAGTTGGTTTTTGCTAACCATATATAATCCCGTAATTTTGACTTTTATGAAGCTTTGCTTGGTGCTCAAAAGATATAGGACAAAAATAGGTTTATTATTGGCAATACTGGTCCTGGTATCTTGCAACGCGCTTAAAAAGGTAGATGATGGGGAGTTACTACTAACACAGAATACCATCTATGCGGACAGCACCAAGGTACAGGACCAAAAAGTCAAAGGCCTATTGGCCCAAAAACCCAATACCACGCTATTGGGATACCCCCTACGCTTGAACCTCTACAATTTGGCAAAGGATAACCCAGATTCTTTATACCATGCTTGGTTGGAACGCAAACCAAAACGGGAACAACGGTTGAACAATTTTTTATCCGCAAAACAAAAAGAACGTCTTGGACAATCCTTTTTTGTAAAGGGGTATAGCAATTTTTTTAAGCGTATTGGAGAAGTTCCTGCGGTTATTGACACCGCTAAGACCAGAAAATCCTTGGAACGCTTGGAAGGCTATTATGGCAGCAAAGGCTATTTTAACAATACCGCCAGTTATGAGATTGTACCCGGCAAACGCAAAAAGCGGGCGTCTTTGTCCTACTATGTAGATTTAGGCAACCCCTACTATTTGGATAGCGTTTCCAAGGCCATTGCCTCACCGGAACTGGATTCTATTTTTACGGCAAACAGAAGCCAGAGTTTGGTGAATGCCGGCGACCAGTTTGATTTGGCAAAGTTTAGTGCGGAACGTCAACGGATTACCAAACTTTTTAGAAATTCCGGGGTCTACAATTTTCAAGAGAGCTCTGTGAAATATACCATTGAAAGAGATACTTCCTTGGTGTCTAGTGATCAAAAGATGAACATCCGTTTAAACATACGAAACCGGGAGAGTACCGCAGACACCGTCCCTTTACAACCCTATACCATTAGCCGGTTCAAGAAAATCAACATTTTTGCGGATTACCAATTTAATAGTGAAGTGGATTCCTTAAACTCGGTGGACTACAAAAATTATACGATTTACTTTAAGGACAAGCTAAAATACAAGCCAAAGGCCCTAACGGATGCTATCTTTTTAGAACAGGACAGTATTTATAGCGATTTGAATTATGTAAGGACCAACCGGCAAATCAATAACCTAAATACTTTTAAATATCCCTCCATTAAATTTGATGAATCCCCGGATGCCTCCGCTTTGGTAGCCAATATATTTCTTGCCCCACGACCCAAATACTCTTTGGATACCGCTTTGGAACTTTCGCGTTCCAATATCCAATTGGTAGGTACCGCCTTCAATGCCAGTGTGGTCACCCGAAATGTTTTTGGCGGTGCTGAAAATCTGAGCCTTTCCGTACGCGGCTCCATAGGTCTGCTGAATGATGAACTTTCCGAAGGTAACGTCACCTCTGAACTTGGTGGGGACCTCAACCTGGTTTTTCCGCGAATCTGGTTTCCTATTAATACCGAAAATATCATTCCGTATTATATGTTGCCCCAGACGCGCCTGTCCATTGGTGCCAACTTTCAACGAAATTTAGGGTTGGACCGCGAGACTTTTAACACCATTTTAGGGTACAATTGGTCGCCATCCAATTCTCAAAAAAACAGTTTTGAACTCATCAACCTGGAATTTGTGAATAATTCTAACGAGGGTGATTTCTTTAGACAGTTCAACAATACCTTTGATAATTTGGATGCTATCGCAGATGGATTTCAAGACCCGGCGCAATTTCCTGAACTGGCCAATTTTTTTGAAACCGTGGATGGGGACGACCCCTTGCAACTTAGCATTCCCGATGGAGCGAACGATTTTATAGATGCCGTAAGCCAACCCGGATTCAATATTTCCGAAGATGATTTGGCCCAAGTACGCAGTATTCGGGAACGCCAAACGCGCTTAACACAGAACAACCTTATTTTTACGTCCAACTTCACCTATCAAAAAGACAATAAACAAGGGATTGCAGATCGTAGTTTCTATCAATATCGCATCCGTGGGGAAAGCGCCGGGAATGTATTGGCGTTGGCCTCAAACATTATTCCTTTTGAGATAAACCCAGAAACCGGGCAGCGTTTGGTCTTTGGGGTACCGTTCTCCCAATACCTTAAAGCAGATTTTGACTTTATAAAACACTGGCGTTCCGGAAGCCAAAATGTATTGGCCTTCCATAGTTTTGTTGGCCTGGCCGTACCTTATGGCAATGCGGACAACATTCCCTTTGTACGCAGTTACTTTGCCGGCGGCTCCAACGATAACAGGGCTTGGAACGTATATAGCCTTGGCCCGGGACGTACGCAAAGCCTTAATGATTTTAACGAAGCTAATTTTAAACTCGCTTTTAATTTAGAATACCGCTTCCCTATAGTTGGGGATATTAAAGGGGCACTCTTTGCCGATGCCGGAAATATTTGGAACGTTTTTGACAATGTGGAAGACCGGGACGCTACCTTTAACGGTTTTGGGTCTTTGGGAGATCTTGCATTGGGGACAGGTTTTGGACTCAGGTATGACTTTACCTATTTCATTTTTAGGGCAGATCTGGGCCTTAAAACCTACAATCCGGCTTTGGATATTTCTGACAGATGGTTTACCGATTTTAAATTGAGCGAGTCCGTCTTTAATATCGGTATCAATTATCCTTTTTAAGGCTAATTATTTTATTACTTTTGTGGCTTGCATAAACCATAAATTGACAACAAACATGTCTCACAATATTAAACCAGGCGTTGCTACCGGTGACGAAGTACAAGCAATATTTGATTTTGCCAAAGAAAAAGGATTTGCCTTACCAGCAGTAAACGTTATAGGTTCCAATACCATTAATGCCGTTCTAGAGACGGCCGCTGCACTAAATTCTCCCGTAATTATCCAATTTTCAAACGGTGGAGCGCAGTTCAATGCAGGAAAAGGACTTTCCAATGAAAATCAAAATGCCGCTATTTTAGGGGCCGTTGCGGGTGCCAAGCATGTGCATGAAATGGCAGAGGCCTACGGTGCAACCGTAATTTTGCATACGGACCATTGTGCCAAAAAATTATTGCCTTGGATCGATGGCCTTTTAGATGCCAGTGAAGCCCATTTTAAGGCAACAGGAAAACCCTTGTACAGTTCCCACATGATAGATTTGTCCGAGGAGCCTATTGAGGAAAACATAGAAATATGCAAGAACTATTTGGAGCGCATGTCCAAAATGGGGATGACCTTAGAAATTGAATTAGGTGTCACTGGTGGTGAAGAAGATGGCGTTGACAATACCGATGTGGACAGCTCCAAGCTATACACACAACCGGAAGAAGTGGCTTATGCCTATGAGGAACTTTCCAAAATAAGTCCAAAATTTACGGTGGCGGCAGCCTTTGGCAATGTACATGGGGTCTATAAGCCCGGTAATGTGAGCCTTACCCCTAAAATTTTGAAGAATTCCCAAGAGTTCGTTTCTGAAAAATATGGCGTGGAACATAACCATATTGATTTTGTTTTCCATGGTGGTTCCGGTTCTACGGTAGAAGAAATTAGGGAAGCCATAGGATACGGGGTCATTAAAATGAACATCGATACCGATTTGCAATATGCATTCATGTCCGGCATACGGGACTATATGGGCGGCAAACAAGATTATCTAAAAGCGCAGATCGGAAATCCTGATGGTGCAGATTCCCCAAACAAGAAATTTTACGACCCACGGGTTTGGTTGCGCGAAGGGGAGAAAACCTTTGTAGAACGCTTAAAAAAGGCGTTTGAAGATTTGAACAACATCAATACGCTTTAACAAAAACCCCCAGTTTTATGACAGCTTGGTTCAAAAGAAAGGAAAAGGGAATACAAACCGCTACCGAGGAAAAGAAGGACACGCCCAAAGGTTTGTGGTACAAATCCCCCACAGGTAAAATTGTGGAGTCTGAGGATTTGGCCAAAAACTTTTACGTAAGCCCAGAAGATGATTACCACGTGCGCATTGGGAGCAAGGAATATTTCGAAATCCTTTTTGATGACAACACCTTCAAAGAACTGGATGAGAAACTTACCTCCAAAGACCCTTTGAAATTTGAGGATACCAAAAAATACTCGGACCGCTTAAAAGCTGCCAAAGCAAAAACCGGTCTTAATGATGCGGTTAGGACCGCTATTGGGAAATCCATGGGCAAGGATTTGGTTATCGCCTGTATGGACTTTAGTTTTATCGGGGGTTCTATGGGTAGCGTTGTGGGCGAAAAAATTGCCCGGGCCATTGATATGGCCAAAAAGAAAAAAGTGCCTTTTTTAATGATTTCCAAGTCTGGTGGCGCCCGTATGATGGAAGCAGCCCTTTCACTAATGCAATTGGCGAAGACCTCAGCTAAACTGGCGCAGTTGGCAGAAGCCAAACTACCCTATATTTCATTATGTACCGATCCCACAACTGGTGGTACCACGGCATCCTATGCTATGCTGGGCGATATCAATATCTCAGAGCCGGGAGCACTCATTGGTTTTGCCGGTCCACGTGTAGTTAAGGATACTACGGGCAAGGAACTTCCAGAAGATTTCCAAACCTCCGAGTTCGTAAAGGAACATGGTTTCTTGGATTTTATTACGCACCGACGTGATTTAAAAAGAAAGGTCAATCTATATATCGATCTGATCCAGAACCAAGCCGTTAGAAGCGAAGTATAGACCGCTATTAAGGATTTTCTAATACATTCCTAGACAAGTCTTAGCGCCCGCTAAGGCTTTCTTTTATTAAATCTTTGCCAAATCAATCCATTTTGATGCTTTCATTTGTACATATTTAGTAATTTGAAACAAAAAATAGCATGAAACGCCTCCTTAGCTACATTTTGTTTTTCCCCTCTTTTATAGTCCTTGGATTGTTCACTTTTTGTAGTTCAGATATTACAAATACCAGCACCAATGCTATGATTACAGAAGCAGAAGAAGAAACAACAACCGGCGGAGCAGAAGGTTTTGCGGTAGTAACGGCCGTAAGTACTAGTGGTAATGAAGGAAATTACACCTTTCGCGTGACCCTTTCCAGTCCGGATACCGGTTGTGACCAATATGCGGATTGGTGGGAAGTTTTGGATACGGACGGGATGTTGTTATACCGCCGAATCTTGGCACACAGTCACGTAAACGAGCAACCCTTTACCCGTTCCGGAGGCGCTGTTCCCATTCAAGAGGACACGGAAATATATGTAAGGGGCCATATGAATACTACGGGGTATGGCACACGGGTGATGAAAGGCTCCGTTGCCAATGGATTTCAAGCAGTAAATGCTGCTGCCGATTTTGCTGCTGACCTTGCCGGCCAAGAACCCCTGCCCGATAACTGCGCTTTTTAGAAAGAGGAGTCCATAAAGTCAAAAAGGCAATTCCCGTGTGAATTCTCTAAGGTTTTCATAGTCTTCATTTTACCAACCTCTAATATCCTTTTATAGAATATTCAATAAATCGCTTACTCTATTCCCAATTGGGATAAGGGCTAATTTAGGACGGCTGTTTTTTCTTTAAAAAAAACAAAGTATCTTTGCGCCTTGATTGAAAGACAATCAGATACATAAAAATCATTTAAAATAATATTGGAATGTATTTAACCAAAGAAGTAAAAGCCGATATTTTCAAGAAATACGGCGGTTCCGAAGGGAACACTGGCTCCACGGAGGGCCAAGTTGCGTTGTTCACGCATCGTATCAACCATTTAACCACACACCTAAAAAAGAACCACAAAGACTTTAACACAGAGCGCTCTTTGGTGCGTTTGGTAGGTAAACGTCGTTCTTTATTGGATTATTTAAAGAAGAAAGATATTGCAAAATACCGTACTTTGATCAAAGATCTTGGTATAAGAAAATAAGATTATGGGAGCCTTTTTTGGCTCCCATATTTTTATGTCGAAATTCGTTTTGGCATTTTGAGCAAAAGTCCCCAAACTGTTTTGGGGCAAACAAAAAGCTACATTCAGTTTTTCATTGGTCAGTGCCTTGGGCACACACAACAACACAACCCGACCGTCCGGATGGCGGTAGACCAAATGTTTAACGACCCACGTAAATTTTAGTGGGTAAGACTAATTCTATGATTCCAAAAACTTTTAAAGAGGTCATAGACCTAGGTGATGGTAGGGAAATCTCTATCGAAACCGGAAAATTGGCAAAACAGGCACATGGTTCTGTTGTGGTCCAATCTGGAAAGTGCATGTTGTTATGCACCGTAGTTTCCAACTACAAACAAAGTGACGTTGATTTTTTGCCGCTTACGGTAGATTATCGCGAAAAATTTGCCGCTGCGGGTAGATATCCCGGTGGTTTTTTCAAAAGGGAGGCAAGACCTAGCGATGGTGAAGTACTGACCATGCGTTTGGTGGACCGCGTTTTACGTCCGCTTTTTCCAAAGGATTACCATTCTGAAACCCAAGTGATGATCCAACTCATGTCCCATGACGAGGATGTTATGCCAGATGCCATGGCCGGCTTAGCTGCCTCTGCAGCCATCCAATTATCAGATTTTCCTTTTGAATGCGCCATTTCTGAAGCTAGGGTAGGCCGTGTAAACGGGGAATTCGTAATTAACCCCACTAGGGCACAATTGCTAGAGTCCGATATTGATATGATGATCGGTGCCTCTGCGGATTCCGTAATGATGGTAGAAGGTGAGATGGGCGAAATTTCCGAAGAGGAAATGACAGAAGCCATCAAGTTTGCCCATGAAGCCATTAAAGAACAATGTGCCGCGCAAATGCGCTTGGCAGAAGCTTTTGGCAGAAAAGAAGTACGTGAGTACGAGCCTGAGCCAGAAGACGAAGCATTGGAAAAAAAGGTACATGATCTTGCCTATGACAAGGTATATGCCGTAGCCAAAGCAGGTTCTGCAAAACACGAACGTAGTGCCGCTTTTTCAGAAATAAAAGAAGACATCATTGCTTCTTTCAGCGAGGAAGAGCAAGAAGAATACGGCGGATTGATTTCCAAGTATTTCTATAAGGCAGAAAAAGCCGCAGTGCGTGACCTTACCTTAAATGAAGGTTTGCGTTTGGACGGCCGTAAAACAGATGAGATCAGACCTATCTGGTGTGAGGTGGATTATTTGCCATCTACCCATGGTTCTGCCATCTTTACGCGTGGGGAAACCCAAGCTTTGGCAACAGTAACCTTAGGAACATCCAGAGAGGCCAACCAAATAGACATGCCTTCTTTTGAAGGGGAAGAGCGTTTCTACCTGCATTATAACTTCCCTCCCTTTTCAACAGGGGAAGCACGACCCATACGTGGAACATCCCGTAGGGAAGTAGGACACGGAAACTTGGCGCAACGTGCATTGAAAGGTATGGTACCAGAGGATTGCCCCTATACCGTACGGGTGGTTTCTGAAGTATTGGAATCCAACGGTTCCTCTTCCATGGCAACGGTTTGTTCCGGAACCATGGCCTTGATGGATGCCGGGGTACAATTAAAGAAACCGGTTTCCGGTATTGCCATGGGATTGATTTCTGATGCCGATTCTGGAAAATATGCCGTATTATCCGATATTTTAGGGGATGAAGATCACCTTGGGGATATGGATTTTAAAGTAACCGGTACGGCAGACGGTATCACCGCTTGCCAAATGGATATTAAAGTAAAAGGACTTTCTTACGAAATTTTGGTAAAAGCCTTAATGCAAGCCAAGGAAGGTCGTTTGCATATCCTTGAAAAATTAACGGATACCATTGCCGCTCCAAACGCAGACGTAAAAGAGCATGCACCAACCATGGTGACCAGACGTATACCAAACGAATTTATTGGTGCATTGATCGGTCCTGGCGGTAAGGTCATCCAAGAATTACAGAAAGAAACGGAAACCACAATCGTTATCAATGAAGATCCAGTAACGGAAGAAGGCGTTGTTGAAGTTCTTGGTGTGGGCAGTAAGGGTATTGATGCCGTGATGGCAAAAATAGATTCTTTGTTGTTCAAGCCGGAAGTAGGTAGCGTGTACGAGGTTAAAGTCATTAAGATGCTTGACTTTGGTGCTGTCGTAGAATATATGGATGCCCCGGGCAACGAAGTATTGCTCCACGTATCGGAATTGGCATGGGAACGCACCGAAAATGTATCGGATGTAGTAAACATGGGCGATGTCTTTGACGTAAAATACTTTGGTTTAGATGCCAGGACCCGCAAGGACAAAGTATCTAGAAAAGCGTTATTACCCAAACCGGAAGGTTATGTAGAGCGTCCACCAAGAAGCAACGATCGCAGAGGTGGTGATCGCCGTGGTGGCAGGGACAACCGTGATAGAAAACCAAGAAGGGATTAAGAAAGAATAGCTTTTCCTTCTGAAAAAAGAAAACCCTTGCAAACATATTCCTTTGCAAGGGTTTTTTATTGGCACCGCCAAAGGGTATAATACGCCAAGGCCTGCCCATCTGGCATGAGGGCCTGTCTTAAAATTAAAATCTTGTTTCTCTAAAATGCCTCTTGGACATGCCTCCTTATAGCTTACTTACAAAAAATAATCCCAACAAATTTTACCAAAATGTAACTTTTTACGTTTTATTACGTATAAGTATATGAGCACATGCTCTAAAAATTAATTTTGAAGCAGAAATTTAGATGAGACAACTTAAGATTACAAAGCAGGTAACCAATAGGGAAACTGCATCTTTGGACAAGTATTTACAGGAGATTGGAAAAGTAGATTTGATTACTGCGGATGAAGAAGTAGAGTTGGCACAACGCATAAAAGCCGGTGATCAAATTGCATTGGAAAAATTGACCAAAGCCAACCTAAGGTTTGTGGTCTCTGTGGCCAAGCAATACCAAAACCAAGGATTGACCTTACCTGATCTTATCAACGAAGGAAACCTAGGTCTGATCAAAGCGGCACAACGTTTTGATGAAACCAGGGGGTTTAAATTTATCTCTTATGCCGTTTGGTGGATTAGACAATCCATTTTACAGGCTTTGGCAGAGCAATCCCGTATCGTGCGGTTGCCGTTGAACAAGATTGGATCCATCAATAAAATCAATAAGACCTTTGCATTTTTGGAGCAAGCACACGAACGTATGCCTTCTGCTGAAGAAATTGCCAAGGAATTGGACATGACCGTAGAGGATGTAAAACAATCCCTAAAAAATTCCGGTCGCCATGTCTCCATGGATGCCCCATTAATTGATGGTGAAGATTCCAATTTATATGATGTATTACGAAGTGGCGAATCTCCAAATCCTGATAAAGAGCTTTTACACGAATCTTTGCGCACCGAAATTGAACGTGCCTTAGAAACCCTAACGCCTAGAGAGGCAGATGTCATTCGTTTGTACTTTGGCCTTGCCGGACAACATTCCATGACCTTAGAAGAAATAGGAGAGACTTTTGATTTAACAAGAGAACGCGTACGACAGATTAAAGAAAAGGCAATTCGCAGATTAAAACATACGTCCAGAAGTAAGATTTTAAAGACATATTTGGGTTAATATCCAATAAATTACAGTTAAATAAACCTTAAATTGTTTTTTTGGCAAGAAAATTGTAATTTAGTTCACTACAACAGTTTATCATGACTGTTCGTTTTTTGATTGATGAATAAACTCCGGCTGATTACCGGAGTTTTTTCATTTTATACCCTTAGGGAACGTCTAACACCAGACTACTAAGCCAAAATCTGTTTATCTTTAATCAATAAATGATGGAACAACCCAACAATCCTTTACATGGGGTAAAATTAGCCACTATCTTAGAAGAACTTACAGAAGCGTATTCTTGGGACTATTTGGCCAATCAGATCAATATCAATTGTTTTAAAAGCAATCCCTCCATTACGTCCAGTTTAAAATTTTTACGAAGAACCCCTTGGGCAAGGGAAAAAGTGGAACAACTCTATATAAGATTACTAAAAAACAACTGATTTTTCTTTGGGCAGGGGACCAAGCCTTAAAAAAGTTAATCGAGGGTTTGACGATATCCCCACAATGGTATTCAAATCTACTTGCAACGGCCAAGGTTAACGTACTAAAGGTGTCTGTTCTATTCCGTATTTTTGTAGTCATTAAAAATATAAACGTACATGGGTAAAGTAAAGATTGCACCGTCATTATTGGCCGCCGATTTTGGAAATCTACAGCGTGATGTGGAAATGGTCAACCAAAGTACGGCAGACTGGCATCATATTGATGTTATGGATGGTGTATTTGTTCCTAATATCTCTTACGGGATGCCTGTCGTAAAAGCAATTTCAGAATATGCCACCAAACCTTTGGACGTACATTTGATGATTGTAGACCCTGACCGTTACATCAAGACTTTTGCCCAATTGGATGCTAAAATCCTCACGGTACATTATGAGGCGTGTACACATCTGCATAGAACGTTACAAGCCATTAATAACGAGGGAATGCTAACAGGAGTAGCCCTTAACCCGCACACCTCCGTGCACTTATTGGAAGATTGTATCCAAGATATCGA
>CALGQU010000178.1 GCA_937959125.1 uncultured Croceitalea sp. | reverse complement strand
ATTCCTAGGATCACATCTTTGTGACAGATTTATCAAAGAAGGCCATTACGTAATCGGCATGGATAATTTGATTACGGGCGACCTAAAAAATATAGAACATCTAATGGGCTTGGAGAATTTTGAGTTCTACCATCATGATGTGACCAAGTTTGTCCATGTCCCGGGGCAACTGGACTATATTTTACACTTTGCGTCCCCAGCCAGTCCCATAGACTACTTAAAGATTCCCATCCAGACCTTAAAAGTGGGCGCGTTGGGCACCCATAACCTTTTGGGCTTGGCCAAGGAAAAGGGCGCACGCTTTATGATTGCCTCCACTTCTGAAATTTATGGGGATCCCTTGGTTCACCCACAAACGGAAGAATATTATGGTAACGTAAACACTATAGGTCCTAGAGGAGTTTATGATGAGGCAAAACGATTTCAAGAATCCATAACCATGGCCTATCATACTTTTCATGGGTTGGATACGAGAATCGTACGTATTTTTAATACCTACGGCCCGCGTATGCGATTAAATGATGGTCGTGTTATCCCCGCTTTTATGGGGCAGGCTTTACGTGGTGAGGACCTTACGGTTTTTGGTGACGGTTCCCAAACCCGATCTTTTTGCTTTGTGGAAGATGAGATAGAAGGGATTTATAGATT
This sequence comes from uncultured Croceitalea sp., assembly GCA_937959125.1. Lineage (GTDB taxonomy): Bacteria > Bacteroidota > Bacteroidia > Flavobacteriales > Flavobacteriaceae > Croceitalea. The sequence continues at coordinate 6,155 of CALGQU010000178.1, read as the reverse complement.
GCTGATGAGCGATTATACCCTTCCTATGAACATTGGTAATCCCCATGAAATTACCATCAAGGATTTTGCCGAAGAAATCATAAAGCTTACAGGAACGGACCAGAAAATCATCTACAAGCCATTGCCCAAAGACGACCCTATGCAACGCCAGCCGGATATTTTCAAAGCTAAGGAAATATTGGGATGGGAGCCTAAGGTAGGTAGGGCAGAAGGAATGAAAAAGACCTTTGAATATTTTAAAACACTTACCGAGGACGAATTGAAACGTACGGAGCATCGCGATTTTTCAAAAATCAACAGAAAATAAGAATTTGTTGAAGTTTCATTTTTTGAATGTGCTTACATTTGGGCAAATTTTAAAAAATGAACATTCTTCTACTAGGTTCCGGAGGTCGTGAGCACACGTTGGCTTGGAAACTTGCCCAAAGCCCTAACTTGTCCAAACTGTATGTTGCCCCTGGGAATGCGGGTACCGCTTCCATTGCAGAAAACGTGGCTATCGCAGGGGATGATTTTCCTGCACTAAAGGAGTTTGCGCTTAAGAATGCCATAGAAATGGTAGTCGTAGGTCCTGAGGACCCTTTGGTAAAGGGAGTGCATGATTTTTTCCTTGCCGATGAAAAACTAAAAAACATTACCGTCATAGGTCCGGAGAAATTGGCAGCTACTTTGGAGGGTAGTAAAGAGTTTGCCAAGGCCTTTATGATGCGCCATAATATTCCCACCGCGGCCTATCAAAGTTTTACGGCTACAACCTTGGAAGAGGGATATCAATTTTTAGAAAGTTTACAACCACCTTATGTGCTCAAAGCAGATGGCCTTGCAGCAGGGAAGGGCGTATTGATTCTAAACGAATTGGCGGAAGCGAAGTCCCAACTGAGGGAGATGCTTTTGGATGCAAAGTTTGGCAAAGCCAGCACCACCGTGGTCATCGAAGAATTTTTGGATGGTATTGAATCCAGTTGTTTTGTGCTTACAGATGGTACCCACTACAAAATTTTACCCCAAGCCAAGGACTACAAAAGAATAGGGGAGGGGGATACCGGCCTAAACACGGGCGGTATGGGAGCTGTGTCGCCCGTTCCTTTCGCAGATGGGGAATACCTGCAAAAAGTGGAAGAACGTATTGTAAAACCCACCGTAGCCGGTCTTAAAAAAGACAACATCCCATACCAGGGGTTTATTTTTATAGGATTGATCAAAATCGGGGACGATCCCAAGGTTATTGAATACAATGTTCGTATGGGAGATCCAGAAACCGAAGTGGTCATCCCTAGGCTGAAAAATGACTTGGTCAGCCTTTTTAAAGCAGTAGGTACCGGAACCTTGGATACCATTGACTTGGAGATTGATAAAAGGGTTGCCGCAACCGTCATGACGGTTTCTGGGGGATATCCTGAGGCCTATGAAAAAGGAAAGGAAATCAGCGGTTTAGAAAAGGTTTCGGATTCGTTGGTATTCCATGCAGGGACAACATTAAAAGACGAAGCCGTACTCACTAACGGTGGTAGGGTCATAGCGGTCACTTCTTTTGGAAAAAACATAAGTGAAGCCTTGGACAATTCGTACGCGAATGTAGAGAAAATCGACTTTGAGGGCAAGTATTACAGAAAGGACCTAGGATTTGACCTTTAGGGAAACGCCCATCAAAATACTATAAAAGCTTGGGGTTACAGGTAGGAATGTGAAGTAATGCTCTTATCTTCCTCGTTATTATCGTTAAAGATTTTGAGTTGACCCATCCAGTAGACCATAGCCACAAAACCAATAATCATAAACAACCAATTGACCGTATTGGAAGCCCACCAGCTCTCCATAAACCGAAAAGCATCGTATGGGGCAAAAAGGCCATTTACAAATAAGTCTTCAATACCGTAAAAGAATGATTTCATCTTGCGCTATATTTACTCGATAATCGAGATTTAGTTGAGTTAAGGAACCTCAAATTAAAATTAAGGTTTCCAGTGTATCCTTCTTGGAATTTTCCAAAGAGCTAACACACTGCAAAAATAAGAAAACCAAAGAAAGTTAACAGCAAATGATTTCAAGTTTTTTTAGTAGGACAAAGCCCGTTAATTATGTGGTGACCATTGGTTTTGCGGCCCTACTGTTTTTGTTGGCCACAATTTTGTACGACAATCCTTTTTTAAAGGTATTGGATATCCTGCCAAAGGTGGCGACGCTAACCTTACTTCTTTTAACGGTTTTTGTAATCACCCCATTGGTAACCCGCAATAAATTGGCAGAGCTCAATTCCTTGACCATGTTGTTCTATGTTCTGTTATTGGCGGCGTTCTTTCCAGTTTTACAATACGATGCGTTACTCATAAGCAATTTCTTGGTGGTATTGTCCGCGGATAAGGTACTTTCCTTAAAGTATGAAAAAGGAACGACATTCAAGATTTTTGAAGCTGCCATCCTGGTTTTTGTGGCCAGCTTGTTCAATGGGTGGGCCTTGGTTTTTTTGATTCCGGTCTATTTAGGGGTATACGCCTATAGTCCAACACAATTGCGATATTGGTTGTTGCCCTTGGCAGCGTTAACTTCGGTAGCTCTCGTAGTATGCGCCTTCTTGCTGCTAACGGATAATCTAGGGTTTTTAAACGAGCGGTTTGCTTTTATAACCAAAATGAATTTCAAGTACTCCGGTTATTATGGCCTAATGTGTTATGTAGTTCTTGGGTTGCTATGTATTGGGGTAGCCCTGGTAAAGTTGAACAATAGGGGAATGGGACGGGTCGTCTCCCTAAGGATTTTGGCGTCCTATTTCGTTTTAGGGGTCGTAATTGCTTTTATCTCGGAAAATTTTGGGATTGGCGGTATTAGTTATACCTTTTTTGCTATCGCTATATATTTAAGCAATTATTTTGAAACCATCCAGAAACGTCGTTTTAAGGAAGTGCTATTGATTACCATGGTGTTGGTGCCTTTAATTCTGGTAACTACATACCTATCCAATAGCGTATCTTTGTAAAAATTTTTAGGATGTTTACCAAATTGGCCTTTAATATTTTTGAGGAAAGCATAGCGGAATACCACGTTTTGGACGATGTTGCGCAACCGTTTTCCAACCCATATGATAAGGATAAGATTGAGCACTTACTGTATCGCAAAAACTGGATAGACACCGTACAGTGGCACTATGAGGATATCATACGGGATCCAGCAATTGCTCCAGATGCTGCCTTGGTCCTAAAAAGAAAAATAGATGCAAGCAACCAAGACCGAACGGATTTGGTAGAATACATTGACAGCTATTTCTTGAAAAAATACCAATCGGTACAGGTAAGTGAAGATGCTGTCATAAATACGGAAAGTCCAGCATGGGCCATTGACCGTCTTTCCATTTTGGCATTAAAAATATACCACATGCAGGAGGAGGCGGAACGGTCCGATGCTACTACGGAACACCGAGCTAAATGTCAAACAAAGCTTAACATCCTTTTGGAACAGAAAAAAGACCTCTCTACCGCAATTGACCAGTTGTTAGAAGACATCAGTAAGGGCAAAAAGTATATGAAAGTGTACAAACAGATGAAGATGTACAATGATGATGAGCTAAATCCTGTATTACGTGGCCAAAAAGGGTAAGGATTCCCACCTCTTGGTCATTCGACTTTCGGCAATGGGAGATGTTGCCATGTTGGTCCCTGTTTTCACTGCCTTGTTCAAAGCATATCCAAACCTAAGGATTTCCCTACTTACCAAAATTCAATTTGCCCCTATTTTCAAGGACTTTGAAAACATTACCGTTATTACAGCGGATGTCAAAGGAAAACACAAAGGATTGTTTGGGCTGTTCAGACTTTTCAAGACACTTAAATCGCTTCGCATAGATGCTGTGGCGGACACCCACAACGTTTTGCGAAGCAACATTTTAAAAGTACTTTTTAAGATAAATGCAATTCCTGTTGTGCAGATAAACAAGGGACGACAAGAAAAAAAAGCACTGACAAGAACTAGGGATAAAGTTTTTAAACCCTTAAAAACGGCCCATGAACGGTATGCGGATGTTTTTGGACAACTGGGGTATACTATCAATTTAGAACAAGGCGAGCCTCTTAAAAAATTGATTATACCCAAGGAGGTACAAGGGGGTATTGGTGACGTTGCCAAAAAGCGCATTGGCATTGCCCCTTTTGCGGCCCACCAAGGCAAAATGTACCCTTTGGATCTTATGGAAAAAGTGATTGGGGAACTTGTAGCACAAGGAGATTATACAATTTTGCTTTTTGGAGGGGGAAAACAAGAAGAAAAATTGTTGGACGGAATAGTAAAGAAAATAGGCCCCCAAGTTATCAACGTAGCTGGGAAGTATAGTTTTAACGAAGAGCTCATACTACTTTCCAATCTAAATGTTATGGTTGCTATGGATAGCGGTAACGGCCATTTGGCCGCTAATTATGGGGTTCCGGTAATTACACTATGGGGCGTTACCCACCCCTATGCGGGTTTTGCTCCTTTTGGTCAAAAAGAATCGTATAGAATTTTGGTAGACCGTAGCAAATATCCCATGATACCAACTTCTATTTATGGCAACACCTTTCCCAAAGGATATGAAGATGCTATGCGTACGATAGTTCCAAAGACGGTTGCGAACAAGGTAAATGAACTGTTGACAGGGGCTTCATAAGGAGACTAAAGAATTGGATATTTATTGTAACTTACTTTGTTCAATTTCCAATTTTTTAGCACATGCATATAAAGAAAAGATATACGGCCTTTGAGATGGCCATATGGACCAGATATGAAACCTTGTTGTTTTTGGTTATTATTTTGGCTTGGGTGGCCGCATTTTTCTTCCTTAAATTGGATTGGTTGCGCGTACCATGGACGCCTATAGCACTCATTGGTACGGCAGTCGCTTTTGTTATTGGTTTTCAAAACAATTCCGCTTACGGTCGTATTTGGGAAGCTCGAAAAATCTGGGGAGGCATCGTAAATACCTCAAGAACGTTCGGTATGTTTTTACAGGATATGGTGACCAACGAGTATGCAGGTACTAAAGTCGCTGAAGAAGAATTGCAAGAAGAGATAAAAATATTGACCTATAGGCATATTGCTTGGATGACCGCTTTAAGACATGCCATGCGCGAGGCCAAACCTTGGGAAACTATTTTAAAGCAGCGCACTAACCGGGAATGGGGAATGGTACCACCAGAAATGGAATCCAATTTGGAGGATGATTTAAAACTTTATATTTCCAAACAAGACTTAGAACACGTTTTAGCGAAGAGTAATAAGCAAACAGCCTTGCTTTACCTACAATCGCACCACTTGCGGGAACTTAAGGAAAAAGGAACGGTATGGGAGTTTTCCTTTCTGCAATTAGAAGGGGTGTTGCAAGAGCTTTTTACCCTCCAGGGGAAGAGTGAGCGCATTAAAAATTTCCCGTACCCCAGACATTTTGCCACACTGAACCATTTTTTCATGTGGGTTTTTGTATTGTTGTTGCCGTTGGCGTTAGTCCCACAATTTGCGGAAATAGGGGAAACCGTTAAAGAAACCTACCCCATGATAGGTAAATTTTTCATTTGGTCCACAGTTCCTTTTTACGTTATTGTCTCTTGGATTTTCCATACTATGGAACGCATTGGGCGTACAGGGGAGAATCCTTTTGAAGGCTCTGCCAATGATGTGCCCATATCTACCATAGCTCGAGGCATAGAGATTGATCTTAGACAGAACCTGGGAGAAGCCAAGGATACGATTCCAAAGCAGTTTCCAGTAAAACACCATACACAATTTTAGTTTTTAGGGTAAAACGAAATCGGGCATATTTACTTTAAAGACATGACATGAAAAAAAGTATTCGGCATGCTTATTTTAAATACATCGATCAAGCTTCATTTTAAGATTGCGGTGTTCGTTGGGTTATGGCTTGTAGTTTTCTTAATCCTAATTGCACCTTTTGATGTAGCAGAACTTCCCTTTACCATAAGGCTACAAATACTTCCTCCTTATGGTGTTATATCCCTGTTGGGATATTTGGCGATAATTCCCGTTCAAAATCGGGTCTTTGCAAAAATCAAGCAATGGAATGTTTTTACGGAGATTACGGTACTCTTGCTATTTAACCTCTTAGTGCTTCTAGGAAGCTTTTTATACTATAAATCTTCCATAATAAATGGGGAGTACAGCTTCACCCAGTTTAC
>CALGQU010000177.1 GCA_937959125.1 uncultured Croceitalea sp. | reverse complement strand
TATACGACCCGGCGCAGAACGCATCGATGTAAAATCATCCGATGAAGGGCTATTGGTAACCGCGGCCAAAAATCCGGACGGGACCATTGCCGTGGTCATATTCAATGAAAGTGAGGATAAAAAGAATATCACCATCGCCTTAGGCGAAAAAACCAGTGCTATTGCCATCAATGCAAAAGCGATACAGACCATACAAATTAAATAGGTAATACAACACTTAAGAAGTGAGGTACCGCTAAAATTAAACATAGGATTATGAGTAAAGTAACATCATTAGCTAAAGACCGAGTCTCTATGGGGCAAAAAATTGCATTTGGTATAGGCATGTTTGCCAACCAGATGTTCCCCGCAATTTTGGGAATTTTTATGGTTGTCCTAGTTCAGGATTTAGGTTTTCCTGGTTGGATGTGGGGCATACTTTTCTTTTTACCAAGAGTGTTCGATTCTATTACAGATCCTATTATGGGCTTTATCTCAGACAATACAAAATCCAAATGGGGTAGAAGAAGGCATTATGTATTTCTTGGTGCATTGATCATGGGGGTTTCCTTTGTGATTATGTGGCAGTTGTATCGAGAAAATGGGGTTGATTATAACTTTACCTATTTTTTACTTTGGTCCTTCGTTTTTTACTTAGGGTTAACCATATTTAGTGTCCCATATGTTGCCATGGGTTATGAAATGAGCAACGATTTCCATGAGCGGACTGAAATAATGGCTATTGCACAGTGGATAGGGCAGTGGGCTTGGGTAATAGCACCTTGGTTCTGGGTTTTTATGTATGATTCAAGCTGGTTTGAATCTGCTGATATTGCCACTAGGGAACTGGCAATTTGGGTTGGACTTGCTTGTATGCTATGTGCTATGGTACCCGCTATTTTCATTAATAGTAAACCTACCTTAAATGAAGATTATTCACCACTGAACTTTAGCACCATTGGAGGCAGTCTAAAAAAAATTATTATTGGTTTCGGTGAGGCCTTTAAATCTAAACCGTTTAGGCAATTGTGCGTTGCGACGTTTTTTATTTATAATACTTTCTATACGATTGCAAGCTTCTCATTTTTTATTGTGGTTTATTATCTTTTTGGCGGTGATGCGGGAGCAGCTGGCATTTGGCCTACGCTATTTGGTAGTGTAGGGGCCTTGGCTACTACTTTCATAGTAATCCCAATTATTACCAAAATGTCTAAGAAGTTAGGCAAAAAGAAGGCATTCATAATATCCCAGGCAATTTCAATATTAGGATATATCCTTTTATGGTTTCTATTTATTCCCGGTAAACCGTACATGTTTCTTTTTGCGCTACCTTTTTTCTCATTTGGGATTGGAAGTTTATTTACCTTAATGATGTCTATGACAGCTGATGTTATTGATTTGGACGAATTAAATACGGGGCAGCGCAGAGAGGGAGTGTTTGGGGCAATATATTGGTGGATGGTAAAGTTTGGTTTTGCCATTGCCGGCTTATTGACCGGAACAATTATGTCCGTAGTTGGCTTTGACCCAAATGAGGCTGTACAACCAGAGGGAGCTATTTTTGGGTTGCGCGCGTTTTATTCAGGTTTTCCCATTGTAGGGACTTTGATTGCCATATATGTGATGTGGAAATACGATTTGACCGAAGAACGGGCCAATGAGATAAGCCGGAAGTTAGAGTCCAAGAAATCAAAAACAACCGGAGGTTACGAAAGAATGGCTGGGCTTTCTACAATTGATTTTAACAACATATCGGAAAAAGGATTTAGAGAAAAATTCCCAGAGTTTTTCACTACCAAGTTAGATTTTGAAAAAGTAACTAAACAAGCCTTGGAACTTGAGTTTGATTTGCTCTTTAAAACAGGAATGCATGGTATTTGTTTTAGCGCTTACGCTAAAGGACAGGGCCCCGGAGATTATCTTCCAGAAGAACAAATAAGGAAAAGGTTGCTGGCCTTAAAAGGGCATACGCAATGGATACGTGTTTTTTCTTGCACCTCCGGACACGAAAAAATACCGATTATAGCTAAGGAAATGGGTTTTAAAACCATGGTGGGATCTTGGATAGATAATGATTTGACTAAAAACCAAGCGGAAATACAAGCACTAATCAGTTTGGTAAATGGCGGATACGTGAATATGGCTTCCGTAGGCAATGAAGTCCTTTTCAGGAATGAACTTTCGGAAAAGGAATTACTTCGATATATAAGTAATGTGAAGAATCAAACTTCCAACATCCCGATAGGATATGTGGATACTTATCATGAATTTATTAATCGACCATTACTCATTGATGCGTGCGACTTGATTTTGGCAAACTGTTACCCCTTTTGGGAGGGTGTAAATATTAGAATGGCTGGATTCCAATTACAAGAGATGTACAGACAGACGAAAGCTGTTGCAAATGGTAAGGAAGTCATTATTACCGAAACAGGATGGCCAAGTGCGGGACAAAAAGTGAATCAAGCAATACCTTCGAAACGAAATATGCAGGAGTATTTTGTAAAAACTCAATTATGGGCAAAAAATGAGGGTGTTGGTTTATTCTACTTCTCTTCTTTTGATGAGTCTTGGAAAATCCATGCAGAAGGTTGGGCAGGTACCTCTTGGGGTCTTTGGAATAGTCAAGAAGAATTTAAGCATTAAAAATCAGTTGGGATATGTCGTATAGGGAAGGTCATCATTTTTCAATTGCCAAGCATAATTACAGTGGACATGCTGGAGTCGATTTTAA
>CALGQU010000176.1 GCA_937959125.1 uncultured Croceitalea sp. | reverse complement strand
CCAAGATAAGTTGCGCACCTTGGTACATCAACCTATCATGAAGCTCCCCTGCGGTTTCATCTTGGCTTATAGGGGTCTCTTTTTGAAGAATAACGGCCCCGGTGTCAATTTTATCATCAATAAAAAATGTGGTTACCCCTGTAGTTGTTTCTCCATTGATGATGGCCCAATTAATTGGGGCCGCTCCCCTGTATTGTGGTAAAAGGGAAGCATGCAGGTTAAAAGTACCGTATTTGGGCATCTGCCAAACGACCTTAGGTAACATTCTAAAGGCGACTACAACCTGTAAATTGGCCTCCAAAGCCTTTAAATTGGCCAAAAAACCTTGGTCTTTCAAATTTGTGGGCTGTAACACCTTTATCCCATGCCGTAGCGCATAGGTCTTCACTGCCGAAGCCTTTAATTGTCGCCCCCTACCTGCAGGTCTGTCCGGAGCGGTGATGACCCCCACCACCTTATGATCGGATTTTACCAAGGCATCCAATCCCGCTACCGCAAAATCCGGGGTGCCCATAAATACAATTTGTAAACTTCTTTCGTTAAGCGTTGAGCTCATACTGATTTTTATAATTGATCAAAATAGTTTCGTCTTCCAATAATTTTCTTATCAAAGCAAAGAACGTTTCTTCCCTAAGCTGCAAAAGGACTATTAAATCCCTTCCGTTCTTAGGCCCTGTTTTTAGTTCTTTAAGCAGTGACCGTTCTAAATCAAGGTCATTCACATCTGCCTTATTAGCATCGCAAATATCACAAATACCGCAATCCAAAACCGGGGATTCCCCAAAATAGTCCAGGATAATTTTACTTCTGCATTGCTTCGCATTGTCTGCATAGGCAACCATTTGGTCCAAGTGGCGTTCTTTTTGCTTTTGCAAAAGCGTTACCTTCTGTTGGATGCTGTTTATGGTCTTATCATCCTCCCTTGGCACCAAGAAGGTCAATTGCAAATCTTCTTCACCGGCATGGAGCGTTGCCATATCCGCTTCGTCCAATTTTTTCAATAAGGCAAGGATACTTTTTTCACTTTTCCCTGTTTTTTTGGCCATGAGATGCGTGTTGATGTTCGTTTCAAAATCAAGGATGCCCCCATAAGTCCGCAATATGGATAAAATGATTGTGGCATCTTCCTTGTGGTTCTCTAAATAATGAAACAAGGTTTCCCTGGAAGTTGTTATATGTAAGGTGGTTTTACGGCCAAAAGCTTCTGATAAGGACAGAATGGAATTTTGGTCCAATAACCGAAGGGCATTATAAGTTTTCAACGATGGTAACGCGTAACGACTGCAAAATGCATTGAAATGAAGTCCAAAACTTTTACCACTACCTTCACCATAAGCAATCTGCAAATAAGTATTGAGTGTCCTATAGAACGTTTTTAGGAATGCTACATTAGGTAGGGATTCCAAAAACTGTTTTTTGGCGATTTCTTTATCCTCTGGATGGATAAGAAGTGTGGCTTTTGCGGGTTTTCCGTCCCTTCCGGCACGGCCTGCTTCTTGGAAATAGTTTTCCAAACTATCCGGTAATTGGTAATGCACTACGTTTCGTACATCAGGTTTGTCCACCCCCATACCAAAGGCATTGGTTGCCACTATGACGGAATAGGTATTGTTCAACCATTGGTCCAACCGTTCCTTTTTTTCACTTTTCAATAATCCCCCGTGATAGTGTTTTGCACTTATTCCCGAATTATTTAGATAGTTGGACAATTCCACCGTCTTTTTACGGGTCCTTACGTATACGATACCGCAGGCATCTTCGGATTTTAAGATTTTCTTTAGTTGGTACAGCTTATCTTCGGTAGGTCGTACACAAAAAACAATGTTGGGCCTTTGGTAGGAATCCTTTATAACCAATGGTGTTTCAAACTGCAGGTTATCCATAATATCTTGGGACACTTGGGCAGTAGCCGTTGCGGTAAGTGCCAAGATAGGAGCTTCTGGTTGGAGTTCCCTAATAGTGGCACAGGAAAGATAAGCGGGCCTAAAATCGTGTCCCCACTGCGATATACAGTGTGCCTCGTCAATAGCTACCAGGCTTACTTTCATTTGTTCCAAGCGTTCCCTTACCAAGCTTTGCTGCAGACGTTCCGGGGACAGGTACAAGAATTTGTAATTGCCATAAATACAATTATCCAAAAGGGCGTTAAGTTCTTCAAAAGAGATTCCACCGGTAAGTGCTATGGCTTTTATACCTTTCTTCTTAAGGCTATCCACCTGATTCTGGATTAGGGCAACCAGTGGGGACACGACAATGCAAATGCCTTCTTTGATCATTGCAGGCACTTGATAGCAAACAGATTTGCCACCGCCAGTAGGTAACAAGGCTAGAACATCTTTTCCATGCAAGACCGCGGTAATTACTTTTTCTTGGGAACCTCTAAAAGCTTTATGGCCCCAGTACGATCGTAAAATTTCCCTTGGTCCTTTTTGCACTAGCCTTTTGTTAGTTGATCCAGTATAAAGGTAACGCGTTTTTCAATGCTTGTTTTGGGTACTATAAGGGGGTTGTAATCAAAAGCGGTGTAGGTATCCATTAAATGTTGGTGGAGTTCCGTTGCTTGCCCAAAAGTTTCCAAGCGTTCATTGTCCCGTACATAAATGGCTTTCCAAGGCGGCATGATAAAAACATGATCATACCTATTTTTCAAGGCCGTTTTTGTAAAATCCTCTGGATAGCGTTGATCAAAATAATCCATATAGGCCAATACATCCGGGATACCACGGTCAAAAAAACAATAAGGCTCGGCAACCAGGGCAGACATAGAAAAGTGTGCTGTCCTGGCGTCAATCAAACTTTGGTTGAATTTTTTGGGGTCGTCCGCAAAAAGCAGGGGGTTACCAAGGAGTTCCTTGTTGTTCCCCTGTTGTTTTTCATTAGCGGTCATGCTACGTATTACCTCATGGAAACAAACAAATCCTTTGGCCTCCAATGCATTGATGACCGCGGTTTTTCCCGTGCCCGGTGCTCCCGTAAGTGCTATTTTAATACAGCCCAATCCCTTCTTCTTTAGAATGCAAAGAAATGAAATAGGGCCAAGGCAAAAAAATTGAATTTTGTAGCGGTATATTTGTAAAAAGAATGAGGTATGGCAGAGCAAAGTCCAGAAGAATTTTATGCAAGGTTAAAAGAGCAGTTGGAGCAAGATAAATGGCCATCCAAATACTTATATAAGTTCATTGTACCTACGGATACGGCAAAGATTGAAGAAATTAGCGGGATATTTGATATGCCCGGTGCCGTTATCGAATCCAAACAGTCAAAAAAAGGGACCTATACCAGCGTTTCCATCACTGTACGGATGAAAAATCCCGATGAGGTCATCCAAAAATATAAGGACGTTTCCCATATTGAGGGGGTTATTTCCCTTTAATACCTATATCAAAATGGGCCTAAAGGGCATGTTGCCATAACAACGCCTTTTGTATGGCATAAAGTTGAACCGTCTTAAGCATTACCTCTCGGATTTCCATTCAAAACGATAAAATGCATCCAGAAATAAATTCTGGGTGAAGGAAAACCCCATTGTTTTGACATTTTGTGGATGGTATTCACCATGATTTAAGCTAAAATAAGCATATGCATTAGGGGTAGGTGCTATAATTTTCTTATTTTGCAGCCGTTAACACAACGACTTCCTGTTAGTAATAATCATAAACTTTCCAGTTTGAATTTAGTAGAGAACTTAGAATATAATACGGAACGCTCGCATTTGATTATCCCGGAGTACGGGAGACATTTCCAAAAAATGGTCGATCATGCGGTATCCATAGAAGACAAAGAAGAGCGCAACAAGGTGGCCCAAGCCATCATTAGTGTTATGGGAAACTTACAACCCCATTTAAGGGATGTGCCGGATTTTCAGCATAAACTATGGGATCAATTGTTCATCATGTCCGATTTTAAATTGGATGTTGATTCCCCCTTTCCCATCACTTCCAAAGAAGTACTGCAACAGCGCCCAGAGCCATTGGAGTATCCGCAGAACCACCCAAAATACAGATTTTATGGAAACAACATCAAGCGAATGGTAGATGTTGCCGTTAAATGGGAAAAAGGGGACTTGCGCGATGCTTTGGAGTATGCGATCGCCAACCATATGAAAAAGTGCTACCTTAATTGGAATAAGGATACTGTGGATGACAGTGCTATTTTTAACCATCTATTGGAGTTGAGCGATGGTCAGATCAACTTAGCGGAAAGTGGGGAAAGCCTTACGGAAAGCAACCAGTTCTTAAAGAACAAGATCCAAAAATCCAATAGGACCAACAACAATAACAAGAAGGGACACCAGCGCAACAACAACAGGAACAAAAAAAGATACTAGCACGTATTCTTAACGTAGTACATGGGAACATTTAGAATTGAGGGCGGACATCAACTAAAAGGTGAAATTACCCCACAAGGCGCAAAGAATGAAGCATTGCAAATTCTTTGTGCAGTATTGTTAACGTCAGAGAAAATCACTATCCACAATATTCCGGATATTGTAGATGTCAATAAGCTGATCGCCTTATTGGAAGATTTTGGGGTGAAAATCCAAAAAAAGGGTAAAGGCTCTTATACCTTTAAAGCAGATGATATCAATTTGGATTATCTGCAATCCGACCAGTTCAAACAGGATGGTCGTGGCCTTAGGGGATCCATTATGCTGGTAGGCCCTTTGTTGGCGCGTTTTGGTAAAGGATATATTCCCAAACCCGGAGGTGATAAAATTGGACGGAGACGCTTGGACACCCATTTCGAAGGCTTTATCAAGCTTGGGGCAACCTTTAGGTACAATAAGGAAGAATATTTTTACGGGGTTGAGGCCGATAAATTGACAGGCACCTATATGCTGTTGGATGAAGCTTCCGTTACAGGAACGGCCAATATTGTAATGGCTGCCGTGCTTGCCCAAGGAAAAACTACGATTTACAATGCGGCATGCGAACCCTATTTGCAGCAATTATGCAAGATGTTGGTACGTATGGGGGCAAAAATCACGGGTATAGGTTCTAATTTATTGCAGATTGAAGGGGTAGAAAGTCTTGGGGGAACAGAACATACGATGCTGCCCGATATGATAGAAATAGGTAGCTGGATTGGACTTGCCGCTATGACCAAGAGTGAACTTACCATAAAAAATGTAAGTTGGGACGACTTGGGACAGATACCCAACGCTTTTCAAAAATTGGGAATCCAATTGGAGCGCAGGGGAGATGATATCTACATTCCCCAACATAAAGAGGGGTATGAGGTACAGAATTATATCGATGGCTCTATATTGACCATAGCAGATGCCCCTTGGCCAGGACTTACCCCGGACCTTTTAAGTATTTTGTTAGTGGTAGCCATACAGGCAAAAGGTGAAGTGGTCATCCATCAAAAAATGTTTGAAAGCCGTTTGTTCTTTGTAGATAAATTATTGGATATGGGTGCCAAAATTATCCTTTGTGACCCCCATAGGGCAACGGTAATTGGACATAATTTTCAGTCTACCCTAAAAGCTACTACAATGACATCTCCAGATATTAGGGCAGGTGTTTCTTTATTGATAGCGGCACTCTCTGCAAAAGGAACATCAACGATCCATAATATAGAGCAGATCGATCGTGGGTATGAAAATATCGACGAACGTTTGCGTGCCATTGGTGCTAAGATAGACCGGTTGTAAAACTTTGTACTATTCCAAGAAAAAAAATAATGGTCCAGAGCAGTGTTCTGGACCAATTTTTTTGAACCAGTTGAATACATAGACCTTGGGTCTCTTCTTTTTTGGTTTTAGCCAAGGCATTGTGTATGGGAACGAATATGGAAAAGGTAAGTATCCAAACTACCAAAATTAATACGAGCTTTACCAAAGAAAACATGGTGGTTTTAATTAAAACGCTGTAAACGGAAATTCCTAACTGACCAAACATTAGGGGAACAACTACTAGACTGATTCTTTTTGTATAGCGCGAATGCCAGTTTTTAAGGCTTAAAAAATCCATATGTACAAAACCGGGATAAACTACCAACTGCACCATCCAGATAAGGACCAAGGTTCCGGTATCGAATACTAAAGATAGCTGCGTTATCAAAATAGTTAGTGAACTCATTTAAACTTTTTAAATTGGCTATAAAACTAGTTTTTTTAACCCTCTTTTTGTCTTTTTTTCCTTCCGTAGCACTGCCTATGCAACTCAATCCCGAAAGCTTTCTGGACAAGCGGGCAAAAATTCTTCAGTTTTCGCTTCAATCCAAAAAGTTTAAATGAGTTCAGTACGAGAATAGGATGTCCTTAACTTCAGAAAAAAAAGAAAGCACTAAGGGGTTCTTTTGTTTGAAGGCGTTGGATGCATTTAAATAGGAATCTATCTGTCCCATTTTTACAAAGGCAGACTGACCGTTTTGACCATAATCATGAAAAGCCATGTTCCAATCATTGAACATACGTCCGTTCAGTGCGCGTTGTTCTATAATTTCTAACTGATGGTGCCGCTGGTCGTTGGATATTTTTTGAAATAGTTCCCGTATTTTTTTTTCTTCACCTTCAATGAGTTGCAGAAATTTGCTATTGTGGTATAATAGACAACCTGTGATGCCATTTTCAGCGTTAAGATTACGCGCACGGCTTAGCATGCTGTAGATGTCCGGTAAAACAAAAGATTCATCTGCCACCGAACGGTAAACAAGCGAATACATAATAAAAGGATTTATTAACGTTAGGTTTCTAAAGATAAATTAAATTTTGTTCAACACCTTAAAATGAAAGAAATAAGTTATAAAAGCCTGTTTTGCTTAGATTTAAAGCCATTAAAACCCATATTGCGTTAATTCGATTTAAATAAAAGTTTAAACAAAAATTGATTCTTTATTCCTTAGATATTCGCCATGGCGGATTACATCTGTTCTCCCCAGCGAAATACAAGATTAACTGATTGCCATCCAAATCCTTTAGACGTGCTTCACGCCATAACCAGTTTTGGTCCTTGGGTCCATGTTCGAACACAATACCTTTTTGTTTAAGGCTAAGAACATAACCGTCCAAATCCTCACATTCAAAATAGATATAGATTCCTTCCCCATTGGGAAGTTCCGTTACTTGATGGAGTGAAAAAGTAGCGTTTCCATCAGGGCATAGAAATCTGGCATAGTGTGGTTGTGCGTCTACGATCAATTGTAAACCCAACTTTTGATAGAATGGTACGGCCTTGAGAAGATCTAGCGAGGGGGCGGTAATTTGGTTGAGGTTCATTTTGGATAATTTGACAGCAAAATTAAACCATTTGAAGAGCACATAGTCTTAACCAAAGAAAGCATAAGAATCTTTTGTTAATGTTTTAATAATAAAAAAATAATTGTTTAATGATTTTATACATTCGTTAAACACACAAACTGTATACCCATGAGAACCTTGTTGTTTAAGATTTGTCTACTATCTGCTTTTTTTTTAGTATCCTATACGCCAGCACCACAAGACTTTCAAGGACAAGCGTTTTATACCTCTAAATCTACTATGGATTTTGGTAATTGGGGGAGGCGGATGAATGAGGCACAGAAAAAACAAATGATGGCACGCCTTAAAAATAGATTGGAAAAGACCTATGTTCTAAATTTTAATAAGGAAGCGTCTTTGTTCATGGAAGAAGATAAATTGGATGCTATCTCAGGAGCCACGGATTCATGGGGCAAGAATTTTGCCAGGGGAGAACAATACAAGAACGTAAAGGAAAATGCATTGGTCCAGAAGCAGGAGTTTTATGGCAAGCAGTTCTTGGTGAAAGATGTGCTACAGGCTATCAAATGGAAAATGGGGAAGGAGTCCAAAAAAATTGGGCAATATTCCTGTTTTAAGGCAACCGCTTCAGTACCGACCAGTGAATTGGCCTGGTACGACTTTTCTTGGGGCAGGCTTAGGGAAGCCAACCGACAAAATAAAGAGGGTGCTGAAAAGGAAACAACAACGGAAGTACAGATAACACAAATAGAAGCCTGGTATACACCACAGATTCCAGTATCACATGGTCCTGGAGAGTATTGGGGACTTCCTGGACTTATTTTAGAAGTCAGTGCGGGAAACACCACCATGTTGTGTACCAAAATTGTATTGAACCCCAAGGCTAACCTTAACATAAAAGCCCCTAAAAAAGGAAAGGAGATTACCAAAGCGGACTATAGAACGACCATTACAGGTAAGATGAAAGAGATGCGTGATAACAGGGGAAGAAGACGGAGCAGATAGCTAACTATCGGTTCATCTTTTAATGGCAACCCTACCCAACGTTTATGAAATATAGGCCCTGTTTATTTTTTTTATTGGTTTTTAGCCTTTCCAGCGCACAGATAACACTTAAAGGAACCGTAAAGGACAGCTTGGATCAAGTTTTGGAGTTGGCCAACGTTATTGCCATTAACCAAGAGACCACCGCCTTGGAATCTTTTGGTATTACCACGGATAAAGGAACGTTTACACTAGATTTGGCAAAAAATAGCACCTACGAACTACAAATTAGTTACGTAGGGTTTAAGACCTATACGGAAATCCTGAAGACCACGGACAAGGATATCACCAAACAATACATCCTAAGTTCTGAAAACGCCTTGGATGAAGTGGAGTTGATTTACGAAATACCGATCACCATAAAAGGTGATACGGTAGTTTACAATGCAGATTCCTTTAAAAATGGATCAGAACGTAAATTAGAAGACGTTTTGGAAAAGTTGCCCGGAGTAGAAATCAATGAGGATGGGCAGGTTGAGGTAGAAGGGAAAGTTGTCAATAAGCTGATGGTCGATGGTAAAGATTTTTTTGATGGCGATACCAAACTGGCTACAAAAAACATACCCTCAAAAGCAGTAGATAAAATACAGGTACTTCGTAATTATTCTGAGGTAGGGCAATTGCGTGGCGTAACCAATAACCAAGACAATGTGGCACTTAACATCAAACTGAAGAAAGGAAAAGAGAGTTTTTGGTTTGGAGACGTTACCCTTGGTGCAGGGGTATCTCCGGATAACGGCCTCTATCTGGTACAACCCAAACTGTTTTATTATAATCCCAAATACTCGCTAAATTTTATTGGGGATTTGAACAATACAGGTGAAGTAGCTATAACGCGTAGGGATATTAGAAATTTTGGGGGTGGTTTTAGATCTCCCAGCAGAAATAGCGGTACGGCAATCAACTTGGGCGATAACAGCCTTAATTTTTTGACAAATCAGGATAATGCCTTAGAAATAGAGAACCAGTTGGCTTCTGGTAATTTTAGTTATTCCCCAAATGAAAGCTTGGATTTAAGTGGTTTTCTCATTTATAACAGCAGTCGTATTTTATCCAGGGAGACTAGTTTTATCCAATATACGGACCCTTTATTAGGTATTCCAGATGAGAGTACGGACCGATCCAGCACTGAGCGTTCCAACCAAGGGTTGTTAAAACTCAGTGCGTCGTATCAACCCGATCTCAATAACCAGTTGGATTATGATGTTTTGGCCCGCGTCTCCAATGACCGACAGGAGCAGAACGCTTTTTCGTCCGTAATAGGTACTACGGACCAGATTGATGAGGTTACGCCCTTTAGCATTAACCAGAACCTTAATTATTACTACACCCTTAATGAGGATCATATTTTTGCATTGGAAGCACAACACCTCATAAAAAATGAAGACCCTTTTTACAATGCCGTTTTAACCAATGACCCAGAGGGGCCCGATGCCTTTGATTCTACCGCTATGGCTTTAGGTTTGGACGACACCCTTGCCACCTATAACTTGGGACAGGACAGACAAATAAAATCAAACCAACTGAATGCCAAATTGGACTATTTTAATATTCTAAATGCAAAGAGCAACCTCAATTTTACCTTGGGCACTATTTTGAGCAGGCAAGAATTCAATTCCAATATTTTTCAGTTTTTGGCGGATGGAACATCGTCAGATATTACCCCCACCATCAACGACGGATTGGTCCGTAACGATACGGAATACAATTTTAGCGATGTTTATCTTGGAGTGCATTACCGTGTAAAAACTGGTAAGTTTACCGTTACGCCCGGGTTTTCCGTACACGCTTATGGAAACAAAAACACCCAATTTGGGGAAACCTTTGAGGACAATTTCTTTCGATTTTTACCGGATTTTGAAACCCGTATCCAGTTCAAAACAAGCGAATCCCTAACCTTTAGGTACGATTTACGCAACCAATTTACGGATGTGACCAGATTGGCCCAAGGACTGGTATTGAACAATTTTAATAACCTTCAGTTTGGGGAACCCGATCTACAAAACGCCCTATCCCATAATTTAAGCTTGTTTTACAGTAGTTTCAACCTATTCAATTACACCAATGTTTTTGCTAGGGTAGCCTATTCAAGCAATGTGGATCAGATTCGTAGTTTGACCAATTTTGATAACGTTATTAGGACAAGTACTTTTTTTAATTCCAATTTTGCCGATGAAAACCTGAATGTCTTTGGAAGGGTACAACGGACTTTTGGTAAAATTAGGGCCACTTTGAATACGAGTTTCAACTACAGTAAAATCAATCAGTTCGTACAAGGGCAACAATCTTTGAATGAAGGATTCACCCAAAACTACACGCCCGGATTACGAACCAATTTTAAGATTGCGCCCAATATAAGTTTACGATACCGATATAGTGTGGTCAATAACGACCAGGGGGGGAGAACCACCAAGTTTGTCGTGAATTCGCCATCCCTGGATTTTGATGCCTACATCTGGAAATCGGTTACCTTTAAGACCAATTACGCGTTTACCAACCAGAATTTGGGAAATGGGGAATCCCAATCCTTTCAAAATTGGGACGCCACACTTTCGTACAGAAAAAATAAGGACGCTAAATGGGAATATGAGATTAAAGCGACCAATATACTGGATATTGATTCCCAAGTGCGCAACAGTGCCAACAACTTATCCGTTTTTAGTTCAGAAACCTTTATCCAACCCCGCTTTTTGACCTTTAGGTTTATTTATAGCCTGTGATTGGTAAGCTTTTATGAATGTGATTATACATTCGTTTGTATGGATCAAGCTATTGGCAATACTTATTTTTCCACCAAGGTTCCATCGGGATATTTGGCAAAACGGCCTTTTTCTTTTTCGTGGACATTATCTGGATACGGCCAGGGCCATCCACCAAATTGCGTCAAACGGTATTCATCCATGGCTTGCTGGATTTCGGTATCCGTATTCATAACAAACGGACCATATTTAGCTACGGGTTCTGCAATGGGTTTGCCTTGCAAGACTAAAAAATGGCCTTTTTTGTCCCCTACGGTAAATTTGGCCTCTTGGTTAGCGTCCAAAACTATCCCAAAATTGGGCATCACCTTTTGGTCCCCAAATTGGATGCTATCCCCCTCATAAAAATATAAGGTCCTAGAGACTTCCGTATTCGCTTTTGGTAGTGTGAATTCTGTATTAGCTTCTACATGGATATTCCAAATGGCTACTTCATTATCCTTGTCCGCAGCCCAAGAATTTGGGGCAGGTGGATTGGCTCCAATTCCTTTGTAGGTACCCGCAATTACTTTGATACGTGCGTTTTTCTCTTCAATGACCGGAATATCCTCATGCCATAACATCTTAAAATGGGGATCCACAAATTTGCTTGCCTTGGGTAGGTTGAGCCATATCTGAAAAAGTTCCAAAGGATTTTCATCATCATCTTTTAGTAGCGGGAACATTTCAGAATGTTGCACGCCACTGCCCGCGGTCATCCATTGCACATCACCCTCTCCAAAGCGTCCGGCGGCACCTAAAGAATCAGAATGGTCACAATACCCTTTATTTACAATGGTGATGGTTTCAAAACCACGATGCGGATGGTGGGGAAACCCGGGAATTGTGGAGCCGTGGTACATGCGCCAGCCATCTTTTAGGGTGAAGTCGTTTCCTATATTCCTGCCTTCCAATAATTTAGAATCTGGGCCCATTTCCCCATTTCCCTTGGGATAATGGTCCAAATGATACACACAGAACAAAAAGGGATCTTGGGTTTGCCAAGGAAATCCCAGCGGAAAAGTTTGTATTACTGCATTGTTCATTGTTTATTTTTTCAAGTTTAATTTTTGGAGTTCAGAGTTCAAGAACCAAGAAAATAAATTTTGTGTCTGTTTAAGCGTTTCCTTTTTCCCCTAACTTCTGCTGTCTACTGTCTAATGCTTCGCCGTATTGATTTCAACCCAGTACCCATCCGGGTCTTGCACGTAAATTTGTTTAACACCATCACTTCTATCGGTAACGGAACCTTTATTTCCTGGCCAATCGTAAAAATCAACTGAATTGGCGATCAAGTGTTCTATCATGCCTTCAAGATTTTGGGTAGAGAGGCATAAATGGATGCTCTTGTCCTTTTTAAATTCAATGATATCTTTTTTGATGAGGTGCAATTGGGAATTCCCTTTTACCTGAAACCATCGGAATCCGGGAGCCTTGTCTGGATGTTCAATTTCCTTTAGTTTTAGCACATCCCGATAAAAATCACCGGTAGCCATCAAATTGGTCACCACTAGGGATTGATGATCAAAATTGTAGCTAAAACTTGCTTTTTCTTCAGCAACAAATTGGGTTTCCAAATAGGTTTGTTCCCATACGCCATCAGCATAACTGCCTACTTTAAACGTATAAGTATTGGCATCAATATATAACCAAGCATCGGTAACGGTCGTACCGCCATAGTTATACCGGTAGTAGAGGTCTTTTCCCTTAAAAACGAGCTGCCCTTCCGTAAGACCACCAAAGACATCAAATTCCCAAAATTTATAGCTATTGGTTTCCGCATCATACTTGCGAATACCATGGTTACGATCTCCATAGGTTGTCTGTTCTTTGTTGGTGAACCCCTTGGATTTGGTAATCACCACGGTACTGTCCAGACCATAGGAAAAGGTGATTTCTTGTTTGAATTTGGAACCGTCTCCCCATTGCCCGGACGCTACCCAAGTTTTTCCCATAAAGGGTTCAAAATTTTGGAGTTGCCCTTGGGCCAGTAGTTGACACGCCCATAACATCATGGAACAAATAAGGGGAAACCGTTTAAGCGGTAAGCTTTTCAATCTGTTTCTGAATATCATCTGCTGCGGCATACTTGCTATCACTTTCACTTCTATTGATTTTGGAAAGGTCAAAAGCCTCTTTCATAAGCTTTTCATACTTTTCCTGTAATTTTTCTACTTCTGTTTTCTTTTTGAACAATCCGAACATAGCACATTCTTATTTTAATTATCCCCAATGGGTGGGGGGCCATCAATCATGGGTTTGTATACTTCATCCCCTTTGCGGGTATTGAATTCTTCGGTAACCTTATCGATGAGCTTTTTGTTTTCAAACAGGTCCACCATGGTCATGGCCATGGCTTTGGAGGCGTACACCATCCCTTTATGCCCAATGCTCATACCGCCACAGGCCACTACGGCCCAGGAATGCCAAGGAGTATCTTTTGGTGCTACGGTAGCACTAAGGTTAATGTTGGGTACGTTCCAACTTACATCGCCCACGTCCGTTGAACCCCCACCGGGGGTTTCCAAGGTTTCTCTAAGGGGATATATTTTGCTGTCCATACCCACTTCCGGTTTCCCCGTTGCTTTTTGGATAGCCTTCCCAAATTGGGTTTCTTCATCTGTATAACTTATAGGTCCTAAAAGCTCTAAATTGTTTTGCATGATCTTGCCGCCTTCCCTATTGACCAAAGTCTCGTAAATCCCGGAAACCAAAGAGATTTTATAATCCACATCGGCCATGATGGCCGCACCTTCTGCCATGGCCTTCACACGCTCATAGGTAGGGAGCATTATTTTACGCTTGGGATCCCTAACCCTTACCCAAAGTTTGGCATAATCCGGAACTACATTGACTACTTGTCCGCCGTCCTGTATGTGGTAATGGATCCTGGAACTGGGTAAAATATGTTCCCGGTAGTAATTGATACCGGTAGTATAGATTTCCAAAGCATCCGAAGCACTGCGCCCGTTCCATGGGTCTGCAGAGGCGTGGGCCGTTTGGCCATAAAATTCCACGATAAAATCGATTAGGGACAATCCGCTTTGAACATCGGCTTCAATATTGGCTCCCGGATGCCAGCTGATATTCACATCCACATCATCCCAAAGGCCAGCTTTGACCATCCAGACCTTGGCAAAATATTTTTCTTCCGCTGGGGTTCCCAAAAACTTAACGGTACCTTTTATTTTTCCGGCTGCAATGAGTTCTTTTATAGCGATGGCGGATCCCAAACTTGCCGTGCCGAACATATTATGCCCACAGCCATGGCCCGCGGCCCCAGCCTCCAAAGGCTCTTTGACCGGACTTGCTTTTTGGGAAATGCCCGGAAGGGCATCAAATTCACCCAAAATACTGATAACGGGGCTTCCTGAACCATAGGTGGCCGTAAAGGCGGTCGGGATTTCCGCAACACCACGTGTAACTTTTAGTCCGTTTTTTTCTGCATACGCCGCTAAAATTTCCGCGGATTGACTTTCATTGAATGCCGTTTCTGCCAAACCCCAGATAGAATCACTGATTTGTATTAAGGCCTGTTTGTGTTTTTCAACGGAGGCAATCACCGCTTTTTTGTTGGAATTCATTTTTTGCGCCGTGACCGAGGATACGAGCAACAGCATAAGAAAAAGTGCCGTGTAGTTTTTCATTTTGGTTCTATTTTGAAATCCTCTAAAGATACTGAAAGTTGTGTCATTTTTAAACTTGCGGATAGGGACTCTATTTGCAGTTCTTTTTGCCTAAGAATGGTTTATAGTCTTAAGAGACCCCAATCTTGCTTAACCAAACGGGGACCTTAGGAAACTGCTTTTTTATATGTGCTTAAACAACGTTCCCTGGCCATTTTGTGGTCTACCATTTTCTGGGGATAGGTGAGTTCTTGGAGGTCTGGCACCCATGTGTTAATGTAGGCTTTTTGCTTATCAAACTTGTCAACTTGGGTCATGGGGTTAAAAATCCTAAAGTAAGGTGCGGCATCCACACCGCTTCCGGCTGCCCATTGCCAATTGCCCACATTACTGGACAACTCAAAATCCAACAGCTTTTCAGCAAAATAGGCTTCTCCCCAGCGCCAGTCGATTAATAAGTGTTTGCATAAAAAACTGGCAACAAGCATACGTACCCTGTTGTGCATATATCCGGTTTGGTTCAATTCGCGCATTCCGGCATCAACAAGGGCATAACCCGTTTCTCCCTTTTTCCATTTCTCAAATTCCTCCGTATTATTGCGCCATTGTATCCTATCGTATTTGGGCTTGAACGCGTTGTTTACGGTATGGGGGAAATGCCATAAAATCTGCATAAAAAATTCGCGCCAGATGAGTTCGTTCCAAAACACCTCATTCTCTTCTTGAATGGCTTTTTTGACCATTTTTCGCACGGAAACCGTTCCAAAGCGCAGATGGGGCCCCAATCTGGAGGTCCCGTTCTTTTTAGCAGGGAAATTTCGGGTAGCCTCATAATTTTCGATGAGCTCTTTAGTCACCACATATTCAGGTACTTTTATGGAAGCTTCTTTAAAGCCCATTTGGGATAGGCTAATGTTGGGTAAACCATCGACCTTTAAAAAATGGGAGAAATCCAATTGGTAGTCCACCAAATCCGTAGCGGGATTAAAACGTTCCTTCCATTTGTTTTTAAAGGGGGTATAGACCACATACGGCTTACCATCGTCTTTGACAACCTCGCTTTTTTCAAAAATGACTTGGTCCTTAAAGGTTTTAAAGCCTACTCCATGTTTTTCCAAAAGTTTTGATATCGTCGCATCACGCTCCTTTGCATATGGCTCATAATCATGGTTGGTAAATACCTGTTGAATATCATAGGTGTCCAGTAGTGTGGTAAAAACAGCTTCTGGATGATCATAATACAAGGCTAAGGAACTTTCTGCATGTTTGTGCAACTGTGCCCGCATGGCTTGTAATTGCTGGTAGATAAAACTGACCCGCGCGTCATCTTCTGGCAGTTTGTCCAGAATTTCTGGATCAAAAATAAATAAGGGTAGCACCGGAAATCCACTGTTCAAGGCCTGGTAAAGCCCCACATTGTCCTCCAACCTCAAATCCCTTCTAAACCAAAAAACGGTAATTTTTGTTGGCATTTAGTTGACGTTCAAGGTTGAAATTCCGCCATCGACGCCCAGTACTTGTCCGGTGACCCATGTACTTTTATCACTGAGCAGAAAAACGGCCAGGTTGGCAATATCTTCAGAATTTCCAACCCGTTTTAACGGATGGCGTTGGGACATCAGTTCCCGTTTTTTGTCGTTGTTCAACAACCTACCCGCCAAAGGGGTATCTACCAAAGAAGGGGCAATACAGTTCACCCGCAATTTTGGAGCGTATTCCGCCGCCAAAGATTTGGCAAAGCCTTCAATGGCACCTTTCGCCGCAGCAACGCTGGTATGGTAGGGCATTCCGGTGCTTACCGCCACCGTGCTGAAAAAGACCATACTAGCACCCTCTGCCATTCTTGGAATG
>CALGQU010000175.1 GCA_937959125.1 uncultured Croceitalea sp. | reverse complement strand
TATTTAAAAAAAACAGACATGAAAAAAATGAGATTATTTTATGCTGCAGTTTTAACACTGGGCATATTCTTAACTAGTTGTGATGGAGAAGATGGTAGAAATGGTATTGACGGTATTGACGGTGTTGACGGTGTTGACGGTGTTGATGGTGTTGATGGTGTTGATGGTGCCGATGGTATCAGTCCTGAAATGGTCAATGCGGCTAGTCTATTGTTGACAAGTATTGAAACGGATGGTGGGGTTCCGTACAATTTTGACAATCCAGTGTTGAGTTTTACAGAAGATCAAAATGTGTTTTTACCTAGTGTTTTAGGTATTGATTACAGGATAGATAGAAGCGTGGTTCCTGCAGGCCCCACAGCAAGATTTCCCATGTTCCAAGGATGGGAAACCCTGCCAGATGGATCCCAGAGGGAAGGTTACTATATTATTACAGAAGCTTCCGACAGAGGTTTGGCTAGAATGTTAGGTGTAATTTTTGCCCCAAGGATGGCAGATGCCATAGGTTCTGGCGGTGAACAAAGTTCTGAGTGGACAGAAGATGGAAGACTTATTTTTGAAGGTTCGGTTGATTTTTCACCTACAAGATCGCTTATTCCCGGTGGAGCATCTGAAGACGGTTTACTCATTGGTTTTCCTCCAGCGGAGGTAAATCCTGGGGCCATTGCGGATGCTAATTGGTCTTCTTATGTAGTTTTACCAGACACAGATGTGGTAATCAACGCGCAGTTGGTCGCCAATAGCACTGGAATCCATGATAGGATACCAAATCCAAATGGGAATAGCCAAGCGGATGAAGATGATTTGAACAATCCCAACTTGGCCATAGATCAAGCTTCGGTTGTTTTGCAGCTTTTAGACGGTTGGCAAGATGGTAGACCATATTATTTTCATATCGTCACGGATACCTCGGATCCTGGACCAGCAACCATTGAATTGGGCGTCTATGCACCTAGGTTGGCACAATTGCCCACATTTGGATTGTTTCCTGGAGGTTCAATGTTACCATTTAGTCCCACTGCAAATGGTATACTTCCGGACGCGAACAACCCAAATGGATTTCAAGGTTTGAACACACCTTCTTCTGGTGAGCGCCAAGCAAACGACCCTACTAATACGTTCCCAATTGATCCAAGAGATCCAGCATATTCACCCATGTGGGATGCACATATCACAGAATTTACGGTGCCTGTAGAAGAACGTGTTATTCTAACTAGCTTTGAACAAATAAACGAGTTATTGGCAGATGGTACGTTGATACCTTTTAGAGGAAACGCCAATGGAAGCCCGTTGTCCAATTCTTTATCTGATTTATTAACTGCAACAGGGGCAATCATAAATTGCCCTGTAATTACCCAACCCTTTCCAAGTGCCATAGGTACGCAAATAGGAGAGCCACGTAACCAGTAATTGTTTGTAGCTTACTGTTGATGATGTAATTAACAAGCATAGATGCCAAGCACCGTTTTTTTAGAACGGTGCTTTTTTTTAAACATTACGCTAGGTTCTGCATAGCAACCAGTTTTTTATAGGTCTTATCTGCTTTTATCAACTGATCGTGGGTGCCTTGTTCTATGATTTTTCCTTTTTTTAGGACCACAATAGTATCGGCATTTTGAATGGTGGACAAACGGTGGGCAATAACAATGGACGTGCGGTTCTGCATCATTTTTTCCAGTGCGTCCTGTACCAAACGCTCACTTTCCGTATCGAGTGCAGAGGTGGCTTCATCCAAAATCATGATCGGGGGATTCTTAAGCACGGCTCGTGCAATGGACAGCCGCTGTTTTTGGCCGCCACTCAGTTTGTTGCCGCTATCCCCAATATTGGTATCATATCCCTTGGGGAGTTCCATGATAAAATCGTGGGCATTGGCAATTTTGGCAGCTTCCCGGATTTCCTCTAGTGAGGCGTTTTCCTTGCCCAGTCCAATGTTATTTTTAACGGTGTCGTTAAATAGAATGGAATCTTGGGTGACCAGCCCCATCAATCCACGCAGCGATTTTTTGGAAAGGCCCTTGATGTTTATACCATCAATGGAAATCTCCCCTTCATTAACATCATAAAAACGCGTTACCAGATTGGCAATGGTACTCTTGCCGCTCCCGGATTGGCCTACCAAGGCAACCGTTTGCCCTTTCTTTACCTCTAGGTGGAAGCTTTCCAACACATTATCATCTTCATACTTAAAGGTGATGTTTTTAAGCTGTAAGCTATCGTTAAAGGACTCTTTGGCAATGGCGTTTGCCGCATCTTGGATAGGATTGTCGGTTTCTAGAATTTCCAAAACCCGTTCTGCGGCAGCGTTTCCTTTTTTAACCCCGTAAGAAGCTTTGCTTATGGCTTTGGCCGGTGTCAAAATATTATAGGCCAGACCCATATAGGCAATAAAGGAAGAGGCATCCAAGGTTTTATCTACCAAAACCATTTTACCCCCAAACCATAACAAAACCCCGATCACTAAAATCCCCAGAAACTCGCCCGTTGGCGATGCCAAGTTTTGCCGGTTTAGAAGGCTATTGGAAAATTTAAAGAATCGGGTAGTAGAAGCTTTAAACGTTTGATAAAATCGTGATTCTGAATTAAAAGCCTTAATGACCCGTAATCCTCCCAAGGTTTCTTCTACGATGGACAAAAACTCCCCTTGTTCCCGTTGCACCCTATCCGATTTCTTTTTTAAGGATTTTCCAATTCTAGAAATGATCATTCCGGCAATCGGAATAAAAACAAAGACAAAAATGGTAAGCTTTGTACTAATGCCGAACATGATGAGGATTGTGAACACTATGGTAAGGGGTTCTCGCACAATGAGTTCCAGTACTGAAAGAAAGGAATGCTGGATTTCCAAAACATCAGAGGTTATCCGCGCGATGACATCCCCTTTACGTTTTTCGGAAAAAAAGGAGATGGGCAGATCCACAATCTTTTTGTACATATTATTCCGGATATCCTTTAAAACCCCGTTCCTAAGAAAAGTGATGAAGAACATGGCCAGATAATTAAAAACATTTTTGAACAGGAAAAGGACCAGAACAAGGCCAACCACAAGAATTAACCCCTTCATGTCATCATCACCGGAATAGGCGGTAACGCGGTAATTGATGTATTCCTGAAGAAAATCCTTTAATCCTGAAAATCCAGTGTAGATAGGTTCTTGATATACTTTTTGCTCCGGTTTGAACAAGACATCCAGCATTGGAATCAGTGCCGCAAAGGAAAGTGCACTGAACAGGGCATAAAGAATGTTGAAAAAGATATTGAGAAATCCGTATCTGCGATAGGGTATCGCAAACCGCAAAATCTTCTTAAAGTAGTCCATGCACTATAAATTCAGTTCGGCGATAATGCCTTCCAATTTGGCATCCAATTGCGAATTTACGGATTTAAAATCCGCTGCATTTTCCAAAACGCTATTGGTGCTGATATAGAATTTTACTTTAGGTTCCGTTCCGCTTGGACGTGCCGCAATCCGCGTACCATCTTCGGTTTCGTAGATCAGCACATTGGATTTTGGAAGCTTGATTTCCTTTTCTTCACCCGTTTGCACATTTTTAGCTATGGAAATGTTATAATCCTCGATCCATAACAATTTTGAGCCTTGTACGGCAGCTACGGGATTCTCTTTAAAGTCTTTGAGCATCTGCTTAATTTCATCGGCTCCGCTCATTCCTTTTTTAGTAATGGAAATCAACTTTTCCTTGTAGAAACCAAAAGCTACATAGGCGTCTATCAAATCTTTATAAAAAGAACTTCCATTCGCTTTTGCTTGGGCTGCAATTTCGCAAGCCAAAAGGGTGGAAGTGACGGCATCTTTATCCCGTACAAAATCGCCCACCATATAACCAAAGCTTTCTTCCCCACCGCCAACAAAGGTAGCTTCCGGGAAATCCTTGATCATTTTCCCGATCCATTTAAAACCGGTAAGGGCCGTTTTAAATTCCACACCATAAGCCTTCGCCATTTGTTCCATCATTGGGGTAGAAACAATGGTGGTCGCTATAAATTCATTTCCTTTAAAACCTTTTGCTTTGTACTGGTCCAACAAAAACTTGGTCATCAGTACCATGGTTTGGTTGCCGTTAAGGAGTTCCATTTCACCCTCCAAATTGCGTACTGCAATTCCCAATCGGTCACTGTCCGGGTCGGTACCTACCACCATATCCGCACCTAGTTCCTCCGCTTTTGCAATGGCCATTGCCAGGGCTTCCGGCTCCTCTGGATTGGGGGATTTTACGGTGGGGAAATTCCCGTCCGGTTCTGCTTGTTCCTCGATTACGGTAACATTGGAATATCCGGCACGTTTCAATACTTCGGGAATGGCCGTGATGGATGTTCCATGGATGGACGTAAAGACAATCTTAAAATCGTCTTTACCCTCGGCATTAAAGCTTCCATTTTTAACGGACTCCCTAAAGAAAGCCTCGTCTACCTCGGTATCAATAGCTTCTATTAGTCCATGATTAGCGGAAAATTGGATGTCTTCAAACGATAGTGCATCGATCTCTGCAATGATCTCACCATCTTCTGGAGGTACGATCTGTCCGCCATCGCCCCAATAGACTTTATATCCATTGTACTCAGGAGGATTATGCGATGCCGTAAGTACGATACCGGCATGACAGTTTAAATGCCGGACGGCAAAAGAAAGCTCCGGTGTGGTGCGCAAAGCTGAAAAACGATAGACCTTAATACCATTGGCAGAAAGGACCTCCGCCACGGTTTGCGAGAGTGTATCGCTATTATGACGACAATCATAGGCGATGACCACCTTAATTTCCTTATCCGAAACTGTTTTCCGTAAATAATTGCTTAACCCCTGCGTACTTTTACCTAGGGTGTATTTATTGATTCTATTGGTTCCGGCGCCCATAACCCCGCGCATTCCCCCAGTACCAAACTCGAGGTTTTTATAGAACCGTTCTTTGAGTTCTTCCGGGTCGTTAGCGATAAGGTCTTGAATCTCTTTTTTAGTGGCTGAATCAAAAAAATCGGTTAGCCAGGAGTTAGCGATATCCGTGATGGCATCCATGGGTCGTAATTTGTATTTCTTACAAAATTACATCAGTTTCTTCGCTTCTTGGCATTGAAACCCCCATATTATCTTAAAATCTGTCCTTTGTTGGGTTTTTATTGCCAATTTCACTAAGTTTCGTGCTATGAAAAAGAGAGTGTTATTGGTCTTTTTGTCCGTTGTTTGCGGCGTTTTTGCCCAACGGGAAGCGGCCAATTGGTACTTTGGAATAAATGCCGGACTCAACTTTGGAAATGGAGGTCCCTTGGCACTTTTGGATGGGCAGGTAGAAGCCGTTGAGGGAAGTTCGGTAATTTCTGATGCCAATGGAAATCTGTTGTTCTATACAGATGGGCAAACTGTCTGGAACAGCAATCACGACATCATGCGTAATGGCGAGGATTTAGCTGGCAGCCCATCCAGTACGCAAGCCGCATTGATTGTCCCAAATCCGGAATTCCCACAATTGTATTACATTTTTACCACAGATGATATCCTTTTGGCAAGAGACAATCTGTCCAACGGGTTTAATTACAGTGTGGTAAATACCAATTTGGACCAGGGAAGGGGAGAAGTGATTATAAAGAACAGGCAATTGCTTCCTGCCAGTTCGGAAAAGGTATCCGTGGTTTTTAATTTTTTGGACAATTCCTATTGGGTACTTACCCATTTTGAAGATCGCTTTTATGCGTACCGCCTAGATAGGAATGGAGTAACTGATACGCCCGTAGTCTCTATCGTTGGTCCAAACATCCAAAACCCGGAAAATGGACGGGGTACGCTTAAATTGTCTCCAGATGGCACCAAAGTGGCGATGTCTTACCTGATTAGGGAGCCCGCTTTTGCCACCAATCTTTTTGTGTTTGATTTTGACATCACTACCGGGATTGTTAGTAATCCGGCAGAAGCTGCGAATGATAATAGGACCTATTATGGCGTGGAATTCTCTTCTAAGTCCAACAAGTTGTACGCCTCTGGGGTACGTTTTAATGGCAACAATGCATTGGGACGCGTAGAGATCGTGCAATTTGATTTAGAACAGAATAATTTTTTTGAACGGGAGACGCTCATCTTGGATTTTCCTAATGATGGTTCCATCTTTGTGGCAGGAGCCTTGCAACTAGGTATTGACAGGCGTATTTATCATAGTTTGCCCAATACCAGTTTATCGGTACTTTGGGACCCTAATGAGGAAGCGGAATTTGTGGATCCCAGATCTTTTGCGGTAGGTC
This sequence comes from uncultured Croceitalea sp., assembly GCA_937959125.1. GTDB lineage: Bacteria > Bacteroidota > Bacteroidia > Flavobacteriales > Flavobacteriaceae > Croceitalea. The sequence goes on along the minus strand of CALGQU010000175.1, from coordinate 3,003 downwards.
TAGGGGGAAGGAATGCCACCTTTGGACTTCCACCTTTTGTCCAATCCTTTTTTGAGTCCATCACGACCATTGAAAATCCTTGTTTTGGGGAGATCACAACCTTTACTCCGGATGATTTGAATAACATTACCTCTATTTCATGGGATTTTGGTGATCCAGATTCTGGAGCCCTGAATTTGTTTACTGGGCTTGAGGCCGAGCATGTTTTTTCTGCTCTAGGGGATTATGTGATTACTTTGGAAATAACGTATTCAAGTGGCGTGGTGCGACGCTTACTGGAGATAGTAACTATTGAAGAAATTCCTGATGTCTTGGAAAATGTTCTTTTGGAACAATGTGATGTAGATGGTTTGGATGATGGGTTGACCACCTATAATTTATTGGATGCCATTCCGCTTTTTGCAAATGGGAATACCGATTTTGAAGTCGATTTTTTTGGGTCTATAGCTGATGCAGAAGCGAATATCAATCCTTTAGAAGCTGTAGGATATGAAAATACGGTTCCTGGAGAATTGGTCTATGCACGGGTTTTTAGCAATAGAAGCTGTTTTGCCTTGGTAGAAATTACATTGGAAACGATCCCTTTATCCAATTTGGGAATGATAGAAACCCTTTTTAGTTGTGATGGGATACGGAACGGAAATACCCTGACGGCAGATTTGACCAGTATCTTAAACGAGTTGCGTTTGGACTTTCCAAATGGTGAAATTTTATTGTTTAGGTCCAATGAGGATGCTTTACTAGGTCAGAATAGTGTTCCCATTGGCCCTTTTAGTTTTGATCGGAATGAGACGCAAGAGTTTGTTTTTAGGGTTTTTGAAAATAACCAATGCGCTTTTATAGGGAGTTTTGAGTGGGTGGTACAAGAATCCCCGGATTTTGAGCCACTAGTTTCGTTAGAGCTTTGCAACGGGCAAGCGCAATTAACAGCCTTACCAGACTTTGATGCCTATTCTTGGTCTACGGGAGCGCCGACCCAAGAAATTATGGTAACCGAAACAGGCAGCTTTACGGTAGATTTTTCCAATGGCCCTTGTACCTTTAGTCAAACCTTTGAGGTTAGGGATACGCCCCCAATCCAAATTGAAGAAATTCTGGTGGAAGATTTTACGCGGAACCCCTCCATTACAATAGTGTTGGGGCCTACTGAAGATTTGGAAAACTTACAGTTCTCCATTGACGGTGGACTAACATTCCAAGCGGACAATAGGTTTACTGGTCTTGCACCCGGTTTATACCAAATTGTGGTAGATAATGGGTGTACGTTGTTTGAGGAGTTGGTTTTAGTAGGCGGGGTCAAAAATTTCTTTACCCCAAATGGCGATAACCGAAACGATCTGTGGTTTTTGGAGAATGCCCTATTCTTTCCTGGGTATCAGATAGCCATATTTGATCGTTTTGGAAAATTGTTGGCCACCATCAATGAGGTCAACCCGGTTTGGGATGGACGCTTTCAAGATCGAGAATTGCCGTCTGCCAATTATTGGTACCGACTTAGTTTGGAAGATGGCAGAAGTGTAAGTGGTTTTTTTGCCCTTAAACGTTGATCATTTCGCTTATCTGATAACCCTTGGTACTGGAGGGGTTCTTGGAGCGAATAAAGATTTCCCCTAAAAAACCGGCTAAAAAGAATTGCACCCCAATAAGCATGCTGGTCAAGGCTATGTAAAACTGTGGCCTATCCGTTATTAGGCGCCCTGTTTTGTTAATGATGAGCTTATCAATGCCCAAGTATAACGAAAAGGCAAAACCGATAAAAAACATCAAAACCCCCAAAGCACCGAACAAGTGCATGGGCCTTCTTCCAAATTTTGAGACAAACCAAATGGTGACCAAATCTAAAAATCCGTTAATGAAACGTTCTATTCCAAATTTTGTAGCACCATATTTACGGGCTTGATGCTGGACCACTTTTTCTCCAATGTTTTGGAAACCGGCATTTTTGGCTAAAACCGGAATATAGCGGTGCATCTCACCGGACACTTCTATGGTTTTTATGACGTCTTTGCGGTAGGCCTTAAGTCCACAATTAAAGTCGTGCAACGCTACGCCAGAGGTCTTTCGTGCTGCCCAATTAAAAAGTTTGGAAGGTAGGTTCTTGCTGATGACGGAATCATAGCGTTTCTTTTTCCATCCAGAGACCAAATCAAAACCTTCGTTGTCAATAAGGGCGTAAAGTTGCGGTATTTCTTTCGGATTGTCCTGTAGGTCGGCATCCATGGTGATGACCACATCCCCTTTGGCTTCCTTAAAACCTGCATGTAATGCTTGTGATTTTCCAAAATTCCGCCTAAACCGGATGCCTTTCACCCGCGGGTCTTTTTGTGAAAGTGCCCGTATACTGTTCCAAGAACCGTCCGTACTACCATCATCAATGAACAATAGCTCAAAATCAAAACGATTGGATTGCATGACCTGTACAATCCAATCGTAGAGTTCGTTTAAGGATTCTTCTTCGTTCAGTAAAGGAATTACTAAAGATAATTGCATGGATACGTGCTCAGAATTCCTTCAAAAATAGCGTTTTCTGGTTTAGTAGGAAGCCTTGTCTTTTTTAGCGATGAGTCCGGTCACCAAGCCAACGACTAAGCCTATTAGGGCATTGAATACCAAACCTACCGCTAAAAACACAGGGAAAAGTTTTTTCTGAAAAGCGACACCTTGATCCCATTGCTCTTGGGTAAGTCTTGGATTGTCTTCAAAAGCTTGCACTTTAGCAATTTCATAGGTTTTATCCAGATATTCAGGTTCTAAAACATTGGACATAATCAAAAACCAGACAGTCCCAATAACTGAGGCTATAAGACCAATACCTGCGCCTATCTTAAGTGCCTGTTTTACGGTTAAAAATGAGCCGTTCGCCTTTTTGAACTGTAGGATTCCTATGATTATGAATACAATTAGGACACCATATTGAACGGCTTGAATGGCAAACCCACGTTCGTAATGCAGATCCATGCTATAGAGCATCACTCCAAAAATTACCCAAATTAGTCCTGCTAA
>CALGQU010000174.1 GCA_937959125.1 uncultured Croceitalea sp. | reverse complement strand
GGAAAGGAATTTGACCTCATCTTAGTTGATTGGAATTCAAATCAAGTTATTGACTTGAAAAACGAAATTGCAGTTGGAAACTATATTTCAATGGAATAAAAGAATCACCCAACTTCACGCATCGTTCATCAAGCATCGGGCACCCATCACCCTCACCAACCCAAAAAATTTGTACCTTATCCTTTTAAAACCAATCCACTACCACCATGAAAATCATACGTCTTATCCTTGTTGTCCTTTTTGCGTTATTAATGCTTTTTGGGGCCTTTAACCATATCTATGCCCCAGAAGCCTACGCGCCTTTTATTCCGGAGTTTATTAACCAAGACTTTGCCAATATTAGTTCGGCCATTGCGGAAGCTGTTGTGGGCATCACCCTCTTGATTCCAAAATACCGGAAATGGGGCGGATTGGGATTTGCACTTTTAATGGTCGCGTTCCTGCCCATCCATGTGTGGGATTTGCTTAAGGAAAGTCCAGGCATCGGTTCCAAAATGGCTGCCGGTATCCGGTTAGCCATCCAGTTCCTCCTTATCGCTGGAGGTTGGTGGATCTATACCGCGGAAAGCAAAAAATAAATCTTTCCACGTGGGGAATCAACATCAACAAAAAGTGTTTTGACCGTTTTAGAAAGGCCACCATAGTTTTGAATCCATCCTATCCATGATACAACTATATATCATCTTACTTATTCTAGTGTCCATTTTTGCCATATGGAAACTGCCGCAATGGGCATTAAAAAGAAACAAACAGCATCTAAAACCTGAGGATTTTCTAAATCTGGTCAATGAATATCGTAAGACCATAGCACAAATTATTGGGGGAATATACGTTTTAATAGGATTAGGCTTTACTTGGATAGAGCTGTCCTCTACAAAAAACACCCTTGTCCTTTCGGAAAGAAGATACGTAAGGGAATCCTATAGTGATGCCGTTAACAAACTGGGTAGCAACAACCCACGTGTGCGATTGGGTGGAATTTATGTCTTGACCGATATTGTCCAGGAATCCGAATCCTATTCCAATGCGGTGGTACAGTTGTTATCGACCCATGTACGTATGTCCGTCAAAGACGATAATAAAGCCAGAAAAGAAGAGTTACAGGCCTGTATTGATGCTATTACCAAGAACCCGCTCTTAGCAACGGAAAACCCTAGAGGGGTTTCCCTGCAAGGCATAAGCCTTCAAAATTATAATTTTAACGGTTCTTTTTTTAAGCAGTCCTTGCTCTATAGAGGCGATTTTAGCAATTCTGATTTTTCCGCAGCAACCATGGAGCAATCGCAATTTTATGGTACCCTATGTAAAAAGTGCCGTATGGAAGGCACCAATTTCTCTGAAACGAATATGTACGGGGCCAACCTGTCACAATCCATTCTTGTCAATGCCAACTTAACCCATGTTAACGGGCAACTGGCCAAACTCAAAGAAGCGGACCTAAGTGGGGCGGATTTATCAAATTCCGACTTTGCCGAAGCGAATTTTTCCGGGGCCAACCTTACCAACGCAAGGCTGGACAATACCAATCTATCTGGTGTTGACCTAACTTCGGCCATTGGGTTAACCAAGGATCAAATGACCAAAGCCATTGTAAATTCCAAAACCAAACTCCCATTTTGATCATGGACCACAAAAGACGTAAATTCCTTGAGCGGATATCCGCATTAATGTTAAGCCTCCCTTTTTTAAGTTTTAAACAACTTACGGGACCAAAATTTAGTTCCAATACCGTTTATTTTGATGAAAGTGGAACGCTGCCCGGGGATGGGACCTTCGTCATTGGCTCCCTAAAATGTGCAGATATTGCCCATTGTCTAAAAGAAATCAAAGCACTCCGCAAAAAGCACAATTACCAATGTGAACTAAAATACCGAAGCAGGGATAAGTACAAGCTGGCCTATGCCTTGGATATTATTGATTTTTTCTTTGCCGAACCTTCGCTTTCCTTTCAAGCAAGGCTATTGGAAGGAAATCCCGATGCTTCCAGAGCCGATTTCTTTGAGTATATCGATTTTGTTACACAATCCAATTATCAAAAACTACTTGATGATATGGATCTTGCTGAATTGGACTTGGTCAACTTTCATAAGGCCCACCTAATTGACGAACAAAAATCCCTAATAGAAGAACCCTTATTTAAGACGCGTTATTCGGAAACCAAGGATGACTTAGGGCAACTTACAGATTTGTTAACGGGAAATATTTATGGGCGATCTGCCGCTTTGGAAAATGTTACCAAGAAAGCGGTCTTAAACCATCTCAACCAAAAATTGGAAGACCAGCGTCTACAAGAAACTTCAGGAGCTTCTACCAAGTTTACACTTACCAAAGTCCAGATAAGATAAAAGCCACCTAAAAAAGGCCCTACAACAGCAAAACCCCGGTGACTTAAGTTTAAAGATACGCATCTTTGGAAAAACCAAGGCAATTGTCTTTCCCTAAACTAGGGTATAGCAATCCCTAAAGAATTTAGTCCCAAGAGGAAAGCCCTATGATCTCCCCATTGGGTCCGGTAAAAAAGGTGTACTTATCCTGGACGTAGTTGTCGTTTTCCAACGCATAGCCTTCTTCCTTCAATTTGTCCCCAATTGGGCCAATATCATTAACGACAAGCATAAAATGGTTATGGTTGGTATTGCCTATAGGTTGTAGACCGCCCATATGTTGGGGTGCGGTGACGGAAAGGGCAATGGTCAAATCGTCTGCCTTTAATTTAAGGACGACCATCCCTTCAATACCGGGGGCTTTCAATACTTCGGCATCATCCATTTTAAAACCAAGGATTTCTTGGTATAGCTTTAGGGATTTCTCCAGTTGTAGCACATGAATGCTAATGTATCGTAATCCGGTAACCCGGGCCTGTTCTTTTCCGGTATTCCCATTGTCCTGTGCCGCGCTAAAATGGGTCCCTGCCAAAAGGAAGGCCATAAAGAAGCAGCAACTCCAAATAAAATGTATTCTGGTTTTGTTTTGTTTTTTGCTTGTGCTATGCATTCGTTTCATGGTATTTATCGTTTTGATAAAACTATTACAATTGCACGGGAACAAGGCCCTCACCCACTAGACATCTACTGATCAAGAAAACCAACACTGTGGCGATGAACCTACATACTGTTATTTGGCAGTTTAAACCAAACTCGATTATAACAACACACGGGTTTCCAACTAAAAAGGAACGGCTACATACCTTTAGTATGGTTTTAAGCGGCCTGTGCAAAACCTTTGACCAAACCGCTTAACACCATCCAAATCCAGCTATCTACACCTTGCCCTATTTTCTTCCTAATACTATTTTGAAAAAAATTTGGGAGTGACACCTTTGTTGAACTCAATATTGGTCCAATTGGTACGGGTATATTCCTTATCCTTAATATTCCCCTCCCAGTCCGCTTTAATATACTTGCGTACGGTAGGTATCATTACCCCGTTAATGGTCTCCCAACCGTCAAAGGTCATAAGATTGGGCTCCGTGATTCCAAAACCGGTGATATTGAAAAGAAATTGGTCTATGATTTTGGTCTCCTTGTTCACATAAAGGATATAGGTATCCTGTGAATCGCCCACATTACCTTCAAAGGTCATCTTAATGCAATAATATTCTTTCCCGTTTACCGTGCGGTCAGTAAGTTTTTCATGTTTAGTGCCATCATCCTGCAACTTAAAGAACATAGCAAACCAGTAATAGTTGGTTTTTCTTAAAAACCTGGCCACTTGCAGCATCTGTTCGTTATCCGATAGCGATGCGTCCTTTTTTACCCAAAAGCCCTTACCATCATAACCTTCTTCCCCTGCCCCGGTCAAGGAGTGAATAGTGTAATCACCGTGAGAAAGCTCTCCGTTGAACAAATAGGTCTCTTTCCCCTTGAACTCAATGGCACCTTCCCCCGGAGGGGTGCGGTAATGGATATTGTAGGTAACATCCCGCTGTGCGTAAAAATTATCCTTGCCACCCACGGCGTCCACAGCATATTGTATGATCTCTTCTGTGGTCTGGCCCTGGACTCCCCATGTACCCAAGGCAATAAGTGAAATAAGTATCCTAATTTTCATTTTGATTATTTTAAAGCGTTTATAATTTCTGAAACATCTACGCGATTCCTGTAATCACCACCTTCCGCTTTCGCAAAAGTTATTTTACCGTCACGCCCTACCACAAAAACAGCGGGAACAGGTAGTTCTTTGGAGTCGTCCGAATAATGGGTATCAAAGTCTATACCCAAGGTCTTCATTTCCTCCAAGGCCTCTTCTCCATTCTTGAAAACGGTAGTATATTTGCGCGCTACGAGATTACCATTATCACTCAACACTTCAAATTCCAAATCGTTCTTTTCCTTCATACTTAAGGAAGCATCAGGATTCTGCGGGGAAATGGCAAGCAACTTGGCCCCAAGACCATTGATCTCTGAAAGGGAATTCTGATAGTGTGCCAACTGCAAATTGCAATAAGGACACCACGTACCCCTATAGAAAACCAAGACCGCCTTATCCGATTCCAAAATTTTGGAAAGCGTAACCACTTCACCCTTCGCATTGGTGAGTGAAAAATCACTGGCGTTGTCCCCTACATTTAATTTTAATATAGCTCTATGGGTTTCCTCTAGATTTTTGGCATCCCCATCAAAAACGGAGAGCGTTTCCGGCGGAAGCATATTGCCCAAGTTTTTCCGTAATTCCTCCAAACCTTCATTGTAAATCGTTGTTTTTTTGTCCGTAACCATTTTTTAAATTTTTTTAAGGTGATTCTATTATTAACCCTCCAAAATTGGTCAATATAAGGTCCTTAAAAAATGTACTAGCTTAGAAAAAATCCTTGAACTAGATTAAGATTTTGAGATAAGGTTCCTTCTGATTTTTGACATGAACTCAGAGGTAATGCCCAAATAGGAAGCAATTACCTTTTGTGGGACACGATTGATAATAGTGGGATAGCGTTGCAAAAGTTCAAGATATTTTTCCTCTGCGCTCATACGAAGGTTGGATAATGTACGATTTCTAGAAAACGCAAAGGCACGTTCCGTGGTTACCCTAAAATACTCGCTCAACACATGCATTTCCTTACACAATCCTTCAATATCCTTATAAGCCATTTGGAGTATAATGGAATCCTCCAAGGCCTCTACAAAAAGTGTAGCAGGGGTTTGGGTTATATAACTGTAAAAATCGCTTATAAACCAATCTTCAATAGCAATTTGCACGGTATGTTCCTTACCATCCTTATCCAGAAAAAAGGAACGGAAAGTTCCTTTTACCACGTAATTACGGTAATTACATACGTATCCGGGTTGATCTAAATACTGCCGTTTCCTGATTTTTGTGGTCCGTACGATTCCCAATAAGCGTTCTTCCTCACTTTTAGATAGGGAAACGTACCTATTGATATTTTCCAGTAATCCAATATAACTTTCCAAAAGATAGCTGTTATTATTGAACGGAAAGATACGAAGTTGTGTACAACGGAAACTTAATCCAGTTCAAGAAAAGCAAAGGCCCATTTTATCCATAATGGGGTGCACCGGTTACAATTTGGAATTCTGGTATCCGTATTTCCCAAAACACCTTCTTGAGCAGTGTATAGTCTTATAATTAAAAACGTCAAACAAAACCGTCCCTTTCCCTATGGAAGGAACGGGGTCCGAATGCCATACCAGCGAAAAGGAAGAAAAGGGTTGGGCACTTATCAATGTTCATTTAGGCACAAAAGAGCCTTTCTAAAAAACCTTTCGTACCGCTTCAATGGTCTTTGCCAGGTCCGAATAACTAATCGCATCATTCAAAAAATAACTCTCAAAAGCGGATGGCGGCAAATAAATGCCTTGGTCCAGCATTCCGTGGAAATACCTTTTAAAGGTGTCGTTGTTTCCTTTTGCGGAAGATGCAAAGTCCACCACAGGTTCCTCACAAAAATGCACGGAAACCATACTCCCAAACCTGTTGATTTGATGGGCGATTCCTTTTTCCGTAAGGACTTCGGCAATGCCTTTGTGTAGAAATTCCGTTTTTTCGGCCAGACTGGTAAAGATTTCAGGTTTGCTGTCCAATGCGGTCAACATGGCCAATCCGGCACTCATGGCCAATGGGTTTCCACTTAGGGTTCCTGCTTGGTATACAGGACCTTCCGGGGCCAGATGTGCCATAATTTCTGCTCTAGCCGCAAAGGCACCTACGGGCAATCCCCCACCGATGACCTTTCCGAACATCACCATATCCGCATTGATGTTCAAAGCTTCCTGTGCACCGCCTTTTCCCAATCGGAAGCCGGTCATCACCTCATCGAACAGCAACAATATCCCTTCTTGGGTACACAATTCCCGCAAGCCCTTTATAAACGAATCCGAAGGAATAATACAACCCATATTGCCCGCTACGGGTTCTATGATAATCGCTGCGATTTCCCCTTTATTGGCTTCCGAAAGGGCTTTTACACCTTCCAAATCGTTATAATTGGCCAAAAGGGTGTCTTTTGCGGTGCCTTGGGTAACGCCGGGACTATTGGGGCTCCCAAAAGTAACCGCGCCACTCCCCGCTTGGATCAAAAAAGCATCGGAATGGCCGTGGTAACAGCCTGCAAACTTGATGATCTTGTCCCTACCGGTAAAGCCACGGGCCAAACGGACCGCACTCATACAGGCCTCCGTGCCGGAATTCACAAACCGGATCTTATCAATATTGGGCACCATGCCTACGGCGAGTTTGGCCAGCTCGGTTTCTATTTCCGTTGGAATACCAAAAGAAGTTCCCTTTTTGGCTTTTTCAATAACGGCATCCAAAACCGGTTGGTACGCATGGCCCAGGATCAACGGACCCCAAGAGGCAATGTAATCTATATATTGATTGTCGTCTTCATCATACAAATACGCCCCTTTGGCTTCCTTAATAAAAATGGGCTCCCCACCTACGGCCTTAAAGGCCCGTACGGGGGAATTTACCCCACCGGGAATGTATTTTTTAGCTTCTGCAAATAGGACACTGCTTCGTTGGTATCGCATGTGAAAATGGGTTTTGGACGGGATATTTGGTAGTTAGGTACTGTATGCTTTCCTTAGCGGTACTGCCAACTACCTCGTTTTAAGTTTCCTAAGGTTAATGACCTGACCAATAGCCAAATCGTTATTTTTTAGACTGTTTAACTTCTTGATTTCGTCTACAGAGACCCCATATTTTCTGGAAAGTCCGTAAAGGGTATCCCCTTTGGCGACCACATGGGTAAATACGTCATAAGACTTTGTTTTGCGCACGGTACCCAAACCGCCTTTGACCACTTCTTGGTCATAGCTGTCCAAATTGTAGCGTTCTATAAGGGCGATGAGCTTTTGTGGGTATTGTTTATCCGTGGCATAACCTGCTTCCCGTAACCCATAGGCCCATTTTTTATAAGCGTCCCTACGGTAATTGAATAAAAATCGGTAGCGCGAACGCGAGGCCAGAAAAATACTGTGGTCCCTAAAAGAGAACATAGGATGGTTGTATTTTCTAAAGCATTCCCCTTTTTCATCATCGTCATGAAAATCAAATTCGCCCTCCCAACCGGTATGGCATTTGATCCCAAAATGATTGTTGGTCTTTTGGGTAAGGGCACCTTTACCGGACCCACTTTCCAAAATACCTTGCGCCAAGGTAATACTGGCCGGAATACCAAAGGCACGCATTTCATACTGGGCTATTTTGGAGAATTCCGTAATGTATTGGGCGGTAGAACTTATAGCAAATTTTTTAAAATACCCTGGATCTGCTGGCAGCGGATACAATTCCGATTTGTTGAATTTGGTATTCTCAATACCCTTATTGGGGGCGTAGACCCCCACTCTTTTTGTTGTTGCAACGCGCTTGGCCTGGGTATTCCGTGTGGTCCGTTTTTTGGCACCACAACCTGCCAGTAACAGCATACTACATGTAAAAACTAGAAAACGTGAAATCATACGTTTATCGTCGGTAAATTTTTCTTTTTCAATCTTATGTTCATTCCCGTTATGCCCTGTAATCCTCCGCTATGGATGGCCAGAATTTTGGTGCCTTTTTTAAAATAATCCTTGGCGACCAAATCTAAAATCCCAAACAGCATTTTACCTGTGTACACCGGATCCAAAGGAATTCCCGTTTGGCCTTTAAAGTCATTGATAAAATGGATCAACGGGGCGGTAACCTTGGCATAGCCCCCAAAGTGATAGTCCGTCTGCAACGTCCAACCCCCTTGTGGGGCAAATTTACGAATATCATTTTTTAGAAAACCTCCTTGAAGTGCCGTAAAGCCCAAAATTTTTTGGTTTGCCTTCTTACTATTGATCAGCCCAGCTAAGGTTCCGCCCGTACCTACACAGCTGCAAACCACATCAAAATGCCGGTCCCCTTCCGTTAAGATTTCTTCACAACCCTTTACCGCCAAGGTGTTTGAACCCCCTTCTGGCAAATGGTAGAAAACACCGAAACTTTGTTGCAATTTCTTAAGAAAAGCTTCGGAATTCTTTTCTTGGTAGGCTTGACGCGATATAAAATGAAATTCCATTCCCTGTGCCTTTGCAAAGGACAGCGTAGGATTATTTGCCCATTTGGCTTCCAATTCCTCACCACGGATCACTCCTATAGTCTTAAAACCTTGTAATTTTCCTGCATAGGCCGTAGCTGCAATATGGTTGGAAAACGCACCCCCAAAGGTCAACAAGGTAGTATACCCCTGCTTTTGCGCCTCTAAAAGGTTGTACTTTAATTTTCGAAACTTATTTCCGGAAATGTGGGGATGAAGGGTATCCTCCCTTTTAATGGACAACGAAATTTTTTTGGCATCCAATAACGGTAATCGGATTTCTTGATTGGGGACCTCCAATGGCTATTTTCTGAAAAGATACTTCAAAAAGCTATACGCCCTTCTGGTTTTTATGTAAGATAGGTTATCTTCATTGGCATAGGCTTCCCGTTCAAAGGAAATGTTCTGGTAGGCCCTGTAGCTATCAAGATACCATAGGCTGCGAAACAACCATTCCAAAATATACCAGAGATAAAAGCCTACGAGCAGCAGTTCTTGCTGTTGTTTAAGGTGGATACGCTCATGGTGCAGCAGTATCTCATCTTGCTTGTATGAGGCTTCCCTTAAGATAATAAACGGCCAAAGGGAAAGGCCCACATAATTCTTACGAAAAAAATGCTTGAAGACTAAAATCATTCAATATCAGTTAATTGCATTTGTTATCGTGGGGTTAAGCAAAGATAACAGCTTATTCATTCATATAAACGTAGCCAAGGATAGTTTTGTTAAGGTTTTGCGATGAAACCCCTAAAAACTCGTCAAATCGCTACTTTTGCAGTACGTATAACGTTATTAGTATGAGGAAAATTATACCTTTAGAGGAGGGGGATTTCTATCTTTCACCAGAAGGTTATAAAGTATTTACGGAACAATACCACCTTAAACGAGGGTATTGCTGCGAAAGCGGGTGCAGGCACTGTCCTTATGGATACAATAAAAAAACGAACAGCAGAGGATAAATCTGTCATTTCGGCATAATATTTGATACCTATTTTGGAGTGTATCAACGTTAATTAAAATGTATTGCTATGAAAAAGATGAAACTATTTTTAGTGCCTTTGATGGCCCTTGTTTTCTTAAGCTCTTGTGTTTCCGTAAACGTTTTGGCGGACTATGACAAGGAAGCGGATTTTAAGGAATATAAGACCTACGCCTACTACAAAACCGGAATTGATAGGGCGCAAATTTCCGATTTGGACAAAAAACGTATCCTAAAGGCCATTGACATAGAAATGGCTTCCCGTGGTTTTACCAAATCCCAAGACCCTGATATATTGGTGAGCATCTTTACCAAGGAACGGGAGCAAGTGGACGTTTATAACAACAACTTTGGTTTTGGACGTTTTGGTTTCGGAGGTTTTGGCTTTGGAGGCTTTGGTTTTGGTGGTTTCTATAATCCATGGCTTTATGGCGGTGGCTTTGGACCTACTGCCTCTACAAGAACAGAAGGTTCCCTTTACATTGATTTCATTGACAACCAGAGCAATGCATTGGTTTGGCAAGGTCGCGGTGTTGGCAACTTGAACAACACCAAAAATGTTGAAAAGAAAGAGAAGCGCATCAAGGAGTTTGTTTCAGAAATCCTGAATGCCTATCCCCCCGCGGTAGCCGCCAATTAAGCAAATGTCAACGGTGACATCTTAACCACATAGCAAACCCATATTCAGTATCGGGTGAAGAATCTGCAGCAATTAAGTTTGAGTGTTTACGAACCACATGTAGATTCTTCACTCCTCCTGAAAATACCTTATACCAATTTCAATATAAAATAAGCCTTTAAAACGCGTTCATTTTCCATTAATATTGGTATTACAACAAAGGAAAGGCGGTTTCGTCCTTCACTTCTTTAAGCACAAAGGCACTTTTTACCACCCCTATATTGGGCAAGGTGGCAATCTTGGATTTGGCAAAATCATAGTAGGCGTCCAAATTCTTTACGATTACTTTCAGTAAAAAATCAAATTCCCCGCCGACCACAAAACATTCGACCACCTCTGGAAATCCACTTGCCATTTCTAAAAAATCGTCCATTAAGTATCCTTTTTGCACTTCTAAGGACACAAAACTGAAGACGGTAATACTACTTTCAATTTTTTCTTTTTCAATAATGGCCGTATAGCGCGCTATAAAACCCTCCTGTTCCAATCGTTTGATCCGTTCATAAACCGGGGTTTTGGTCAGGTTCAATTTGGCTGCAATGGTTTTGGCGATGGTCTTTGCATCCTTTTCCAGGATTTTCAATATTTTCCGATCAATGGCATCGAGCTTTGCTTCCATACTATTTCCTTTTTAGGCTATTTGAATCGCTTTATAAAAATAGTTATTCCTATAAAATTATCCTTTTTAAGTGAAAATTACTTTTTTATTTCAAAAATCTGTATATAAAACTAACAATTACTAATTTTATAGGAAACAAGGTAAATGGAATTTCATTTGGCACAAGCCAACATTGCACAGTTCAGGGCTACTTTGGACCACCCGATCATGAAAGAATTTGTGGATTTTTTGGAACCTGTAAACAAGCTTGCCGAAGAAAGTCCGGGCTTTGTTTGGCGACTTAAAGATGACGATGGGCGGTCTGCCAGTTATATAGAATCTCCTTTCCAAGACCAAATGATGGCGGTGAACCTAAGTGTTTGGGAAGACATCCCCAGTTTTAAGGAATTCGTCTATGGTACCGTACACGCCTATTTTTTAAGAAACAAGAAAAAGTGGTTTGATCATAAAGGCCCATCACAATTTGTACTATGGTGGATGCCCAAAGGAGAGGTTCCCACCTTGGCACTGGCCAAGGAAAAATTAATGGAATTGGAGCACCATGGGGATAGCCCAAAAGCCTTCTCCATGAAACGTTTGTATAATGCCGATGGCTTGGCCATAAATTAATGATATGAATAAGATTCCCTACGAGAGTAATTCCATTTTGGATAAGCTTCCACAACATTTAAAGCAATTTATCAAGCCTCAAAATTATGAGGACTATACCGCCATAAATCAAGCTGTTTGGCGCTATGTTATGCGCAAGAACGTGGATTATTTGAGTAAGGTAGCACATAGCTCTTACCTGGAAGGCCTGCAAAAAACCGGAATCTCCATTGACGATATCCCCAATATGTATGGCATGAACCGTATTTTAAAGGAAATTGGATGGGCCGCGGTCGCGGTGGACGGTTTTATTCCACCATCTGCTTTTATGGAATTCCAGGCCTATAATGTTTTGGTTATCGCTTCGGACATCCGGCAATTGGAAAACATAGAATACACTCCTGCACCGGACATCATCCATGAGGGGGCGGGCCATGCTCCCATTATTGCCAATCCTGAATATGCGGAATACTTGCGGCGTTTTGGGGAAATTGGATGCAAGGCCATCTCCAGCGCAAAGGATTACGAATTATACGAGGCTGTGCGCCATCTATCCATCATCAAAGAAGCGGAAGGCACACCCAAAGACGAAATTGAAAGGGCTGAAAATCATATTGAACATTTACAGGAAAATATGGGGGAACCTAGTGAAATGGCCCTAATACGGAACCTACACTGGTGGACGGTGGAGTATGGTTTGATAGGCAGTATCGATCATCCAAAAATCTACGGTGCCGGGCTATTGTCCTCCATTGGGGAAAGTGCCTGGTGCATGACGGATGAAGTAATTAAACAACCCTATTCCCTTAAGGCCACCTATACGGGCTTCGACATTACCAAACCACAGCCACAACTTTTTGTCACTCCGGATTTTGCGCACCTGAGTCAGGTTTTAGAGGATTTTGCCAATACCATGGCCTTGCGTACAGGCGGGTTTAAAGGTTTGACCAAATTAGTGGAATCCAATGCCTTGGGTACTGTGGAACTCAGCACCGGATTGCAGATTAGCGGTATTTTTAAGGATTGCTTGGCCCACGATGGTAACCCTGCATACATTCGCACTGTTGGGCCTACGGCTTTGGCGTATAGGGAAAAAGAACTGGTAGGCCATGGTACAGATCACCATGTCAAAGGTTTTGGATCGGCCATTGGTAAGTTAAAGGGCATCAATTTGGCTATTGAGGATATGGGCCCAAGAGACCTTAAAGCCTATAATATTTTTGAAGGGGAGCGGATACGTTTGGAGTTTGAGGGCGGTGTTGTCGTTTCTGGGGAAATTGTGACCGGAACCCGAAACTTACAGGGAAAAATAATCCTGATTACCTTTAAGGACTGTTTGGTAACCCATGATGAAAAGCAATTGTTCCTTCCAGAATGGGGGCTGTACCATATGGCGGTCGGACAACATATTGTTTCTGCCTACAATGGCCCTGCAGATTTGAACAGTTTTGATCTGGTGACCCATGAACTCTCCCCGGGCGCAAAGGACAAAAGCAATAATAGTGCAGAACAAAAACTGTTAGAACAGTTATACCAGCAGGTACGGGAGTATAGAACGGGACATAATAAAACCATTTCCAGAAACAAGGTTTTTTCCGAGGTAAAGGAGAAATTCCCTAACGATTGGCTGTTGTCCGTAGAGCTTTATGAATTGGCAAAGGCGACCCAAGAAAACAATCTTGCTACGACCATTTTGGGGCACTTGGAAACCGTAAAGCGCAACAACCCCAAAGTAGGGCATTTAATTGACGACGGACTTGCCTTAGTCGATCAAAAGTTGGTCGCCAAGTCGTAATTCCTGCGGATCGGCAATTGGTTTGTCCCCATAGACCAAGGTCCACCCCATGGAATTGGTAAGCACCAATAGTTTTGAAAGTTCGCTAAGCAGGCGGTTTTGGGCATTGCCGGTCAAGGAGGATGCTTCTATTTTTTTAAGCAAAGAGGTGTTCACCGTTTTTTTTATGGTATTGTAATCCTTGGCCTCAAAAGGATTCAAATAATCTGCAGTAACATCATAATATTCAAAATCCGGGCTAATGCTTAGCTCCGGCCTGGGAAGTTGTTCCACAAAAACAGTTTTTAAAGCTTCATCCACCTTAAAATCTACCTTTCCCAGGTCATAGGTAACCGTCACTTTTGCATTGACCACTACCAATGCTTTTTTATCTGCTGTAAACAATGGACCGAACAATTCTTTGGAATCCGCGTAGGTATATACCTCTGCAAAATGGCCTTCCGTAACAATTAATTTGGATACGTTTTGGAGCTGTTGCTGGATAAGCATGGAGTTTTCCTTTAGGATTTCCTTATCCGCAGTATAGTCCGTACAGGATTTATAAATGAGCACCGATGCCAATGCCAATACCGCTCCTGCCAACACCTTTTTCATCCTACTGGATATAGGATTTAGCTTTTTCCAAAGCTTCTTCTATTCCATCAGGGTTTTTACCCCCTGCAGTAGCAAAAAAGGGTTGTCCGCCCCCGCCACCTTGGATGTACTTGCCCAATTCCCTTACAATGGTCCCGGCATTTAATTCCTTGGCCGCAGCCAATTCCTTGGAAATATAGCAGGATAAAATGGCCTTACCATTTTGTTCCGATGCCAACAATAAAAAGACGTCTTGCTTATTCTGGCCCATTTCAAAAGAAAGGTCTTTGATACCACTAGCGTCCAAATCGACTTTCTTGGCCAAAAACTGGATACCGTTCACCTCTTCCAGTTCATTCAACAACTGGGTTTTTAGGCCTTTTGCCTTATCCTTTAAAAGTGCTTCTACTTGCTTTTTGAGTACTGTGTTCTCTTCTTGCAATGCCGTAACCGCTTTTACCGGCTCTTTGGTATTGTTCAACAGGTCCTTTATTTCAAATAAGGCCCTATTATTATTAAAATAAAATTCTTTGACCGCGTCTGAGGTAATGGCTTCAATACGTCGTATTCCCGCTGCTACGGCCCCTTCTGATATGATTTTAAAATGCCAAATCTCACTGGTATTCTGAACATGGGTACCTCCACAGAGTTCAATAGATTGCCCAAAGCGAACGGTGCGTACGGTATCACCATATTTTTCCCCAAAAAGCGCCATGGCACCGTCTTCCATTGCCGCTTTTAAAGGAACATTCCTATGTTCTTCAAAAGGCAATCTTCCTTCAATACGGGCATTTACAAAGTTTTCTACGGACCGAAGCTCTTCCGTAGTCATTTTAGCGAAATGCGAAAAATCGAAACGAAGATATTTGGAGTGTACCGCGGATCCTTTTTGTTCTACATGGGTACCTAAAATTTCCCGTAATGCCTGATGCAACAAATGTGTGGCCGTATGGTTGCTAGCGGTGCGATGGCGTTGCTTTTCATCAACAACGGCCGTGAGAACCTGATCCGTCTGCTTGGGTAGGGTTTCCGTAAAATGTACAATCTCGTTATTCTCCCTTTTGGTGTCAATAATATAGGTAACATCACCGTTGGCCGCTTCCAAATACCCTTTATCCCCTACTTGACCACCACCTTCTGCATAAAAGGGCGTCAGATTAAAGACCAGTTGATACTGGTCACCATCCTTTTTACTACGGATTTTTCTGTATTTAACCAACTTAACATCGGCCCTTAAACTATCGTATCCTATAAATTCCTGTTCTGCATCCTCTTGCAAAACAATCCAATCTTCCTTACTAGTTTCAGAAGCGGCCCGGGATCGGTCCTTTTGGGTTTGCAACGCTTTTTCATATCCTTCCACATCCAAGGCATATCCTTTTTCTTCAAGAATAAGCGTAGTAAGGTCAATGGGAAAACCGAAGGTGTCATAAAGTTCAAACGCTTTTTCCCCAGCAATGGTTTTTCCGTTGGTTCCCTTTATAACGGAATCCAACAATACCAAGCCCTGCTCCAACGTACTTAAAAAAGATTGTTCTTCTTCCTTAATGACGTTCTCGATCAACTGATATTGTTGTTTTAGTTCTGGAAAGGCCTGCCCCATGGTTTCGCCCAACACCTTGACCAATCTGTACATAAAAGGTTTTTTGGTATCCAAGAAGGTGAACCCGTAACGTACCGCCCGTCTTAGGATTCTGCGGATGACGTATCCTGCTCCCGTATTGCTGGGCAACTGCCCGTCCGCAATGGAAAACGCAATGGCACGGACATGGTCCGCAATAACGCGAATGGCAATATTCTTTTCTTTGTGCACACCGTATTTTACCCCGGTAATGGTCTCGATCTCCCTGATCAAAGGCGTAAAAACATCCGTATCGTAATTGGAGGACACCCCTTGTAATACCATACAGAGACGCTCAAAGCCCATTCCGGTGTCGATATGCTTGTTGGGGAGCTCTTCCAATTTTCCATTGGCCTTTCTGTTGTATTGCATAAATACCAAGTTCCAAATCTCCACTACCAAGGGATGATCTTGGTTGACCAAACTTGCCCCCGGTACTTTGGCCTTATCCTCCGCAGACCGGATATCTACATGGATTTCCGAACACGGGCCACAGGGCCCTTGGTCGCCCATTTCCCAAAAATTATCTTTTTTATTGCCCATGATAATACGGTCCTCCGGCACAATGGCTTTCCACAGATCAAAAGCTTCTTGGTCCATCTTAAGCTTGTCCGCATCATCACTACCCTCAAAAACAGAAACATAGAGGCTGTCCTTATCAATGCCATAGGTCTCCGTTAAAAGTTCCCATGCCCAAGCAATGGCCTCTTTTTTAAAATAATCGCCAAAACTCCAGTTGCCCAACATCTCGAACATGGTATGGTGATAGGTATCCTTTCCCACTTCTTCCAAGTCGTTATGCTTGCCGCTTACCCGCAGACATTTTTGGGAATCGGTAATACGTTTGGCCGTGGCCCGGGTATTGCCCAAGAAGTATTCCTTAAATTGGTTCATTCCTGCATTGGTAAAAAGCAAGGTAGGGTCATCTTTCATGACCATGGGAGCGGACGGAACAATCTTATGTTCTTTCGATTTAAAAAAGTTTAAAAACTGTTCTCTAACCTTTTGCGATGTCATTATTGGAGTTAAGCTTTACTAATTTTTAACAGATTCCACGAAACAATTTCTATATTTGTTTGTTACCATAAAATGGAGGACCAAAAATAGGATAATTTCAATTCATGTCTAAAGTAAAATACTATTACGATCCAGATACGCTTTCCTACCGGAAGATCGAACCAAAAAAATCCAAACGCTACCGTAATATTTTCTTCTTTGTGTTGGGTGCCGCACTATTCGGTTTTTTGGGACTACTTTTTTTAATGAACACCAATTTGGTCAATACCCCTAAAGAACTTTCACTGCAGCGCGAGGTGCAGAACTATGAGCTCCAATTTGAGATCTTGGATAAAAAGATGGAACAAATGGAGCAGGTCTTGGCCAATATAGAGGATCGGGACAATAATATTTATCGTCTTTATTTTGAGGCGAACCCCATACCGGAGGAACAACGAAGGGCAGGTTTTGGCGGTATCAACCGCTACAAGTTCTTGGAAGGCTTTAACAATTCTGAAATTGTAATAGACGCTACCAAACGATTGGATATCATTCAAAAGCAAATGGTCATCCAATCAAAGTCCTTAGACGAAATTGCCATTCTTGCCGAAGAAAAAGAAAAGTTTTTAGAGGCCATACCTGCCATACAACCTGTACGGAATGAAGATTTAAAGCGTATGGCATCTGGTTTTGGATGGCGTACGGATCCTTTCCTAAAAACACGAAAAAAACATTGGGGCATGGATTTTACCGCACCTAGGGGAACCCCTATCTATGCATCCGGCAATGGAAAAGTAATACGTGCGGACAACAATTCCTCCGGTTTTGGAAAACACATCCGCATTGACCATGGATATGGCTATGTGTCCCTTTATGCGCATTTAAGTAAATACAACGTAACTAAAGGACAAAAGGTAAAACGTGGGGACCTTATTGGCTTCGTGGGGAATACCGGAAGGTCAGAAGCGCCCCACCTGCATTATGAAGTGCGCAAAGATAAGGAGCGTATCAACCCCATCAATTTCTATTACGGCAGTTTATCGCCCATTGAATTTGAAAATATGCTCAAATACGCCAATCAAGAAAACCAATCCTTGGATTAATGCATGTAGAACTTCCTGAAAAGCGGTATTATGGAATTGGCGAAGTGGCCAAGGCTTTTGGCGTCAACGCTTCCTTGATTCGCTTTTGGGAAAAGGAGTTCGATGTACTACAACCCAAGAAAAATGCCAAGGGCAACCGCAAGTTTACCCCAGAGGATATTAAAAACCTAAAGCTTATTTACCACTTGGTCAAAGAACGGGGCTTTACGTTGGACGGTGCCAAAACCCACCTTAAGGAAGAAAAGCACAAGACCCTTACCAACTTTGACGTCATAGAAAAACTACAGCGGGTAAAAGCGGAATTGCTAAAAATCAAAGAGCAACTTTAGAGTTGTTGTTGTTGGTTGTTGGTTGTTGGAAAATAAATCTTAGCATTTAAAAGGGTAAGAAGAATCAAAATAACTTCTCCGATTATCCTATAGCATGTCTAAAAATGTATTCCCCCATTAGAATTCTTTGGTCCTTTTATTTTAGGAATACCTATACTGAAAACCAAAAAACTGTAACAATATATCCTTAAGATCCACTTATTGGATGAGGTTTTATATTTTTACCTTGAATGGGACCTTGTATTTTACGGTCCAATCCAATGGAGAAACAACCTAAAACACTAAAATAAAAGAAGATGAAAAAATTACTCATTCCCCTAATTGTAATCGGAGGCCTTATTTTTATTTTGGGCAGCTGGTACGTAAACACCAACAATACCTTGGTAGATATGAAAGGCCAGGCCACCAAACAATGGGCCAATGTAGAAAGTTCCTACCAACGCAGGAGCGATCTTATTGGCAATCTGGTAAAAACCGTACAAGGCGCGGCAGATTTTGAAAGGGGCACCTTAAAAGATGTTATTGAAGCCAGGGCCAAAGCAACATCGACTACCATAGATATTGGCAACCTTACCCCAGAAAAATTGGCGCAGTTCCAACAGGCACAATCCGGATTGTCCTCTGCCCTATCCCGTTTATTGGTTACCGTAGAACGGTATCCAGAATTAAAGGCCAATCAAAATTTCTTAGAATTGCAGTCGCAATTGGAAGGTACGGAAAACCGCATCAATGTGGAGCGCAACCGTTTTAACGACTTGGCCGGGGAGTACAATATTAAAATTGAAAAAATACCGACCAATATCATAGCCAATCTAGCTGGGTTTGACGGCTTGGCTCTTTTTAAATCCAATCCCGGGGCAGAGAACGCCCCCGACGTTGATTTTGATTTTAACTAATGGAATCACAGGTTGAAGCATTTTTAACTCCCAAAGAAGAGCAGGAAATCGTTGCCGCTATTTTAGAGGCAGAAAAAAACACGTCTGGGGAAATCCGCGTGCATATTGAGGCCACCGCCAAAATAGACCATTTTAGCCGGGCGCAACAAGTATTCCACTTTCTTAAAATGGACAATACCAAGGAAGAGAACGGGGTCTTGCTTTATGTTGCCGTTACGGATAAGAAATTTGTAATCTATGGCGACCGTGGTATAGACAGGGTGGTACCCAAAGGGTTTTGGGAAACGACCAAAGAGACCATTGCCTCCCATTTTAAAACCGGGAGTTTTAAAGATGGGATCATTGCCGGAGTATTAAAGGCGGGTAAGGAACTGGAGGCCCATTTTCCATGGAATCATAACGACACCAATGAACTTAGCGATGCCATTTCCAAAGGATAAGAGCGTACCATTCCTAGGCAAAAAAAGGACGGCTTTTAAAAGCTATAAAAGATTGGGACAACTGGGGGGCCTTATTTTTTTCTTGGCAGTTTCCCCACTTGCTTGGGCACAGTTTACCATACCCAAAAAACCAGCAAAGGAAACCAGCGTTTATGACTATGTGCAATTATTGCCCAAAGGACAAAAATCCAGTTTGGAGCAGAAGCTCATTCGCTATTCGGATAGTACCTCAACACAAATTGTTATTGCCATTATTAGTTCTACCAAAGGGGAAGACATTAATTTTTTGGGGGCCAGGTGGGGACAACAATGGGGTATTGGACAGGCGGAGGAAGACAATGGCATCCTAATCCTTTTAGCTAAGGACGACCGAAAAATAGCTATTAGCACAGGTTATGGTGTGGAAGAGTTCCTAACGGATTTTAAAAGCAAGCGCATCATCGAATCCGTGATTATTCCCCAATTTAAAAACGCCAATTACTATGCCGGTTTGGATCAAGGTACCGATGCCATTTTTCAAGTACTTACCGGGCAATTTGATGAGGATCGGGATTTTACCGATGAAAGCTTCTCTTTAGATTCCATGCTACCCTTTGTGATTTTTCTAGTGATTTTCTTCATCCTCATGAGCCGGAACAAACGCGGAGGAGGAAAAGGCAACAATCGTGGAGGTCGGGGTAATTTGGGCATGGACCTTTTAGATATCATTATCCTTAGCAATATGGGACGCGGCGGCTATCGCGGTGGATCTTCCGGTGGTGGCGGATTCGGCAGCGGTGGTTTTGGTGGTGGCTTTGGCGGCGGCGGCTTCGGTGGCGGTGGTGCCTCTGGAGGATGGTAGGTGGACAG
>CALGQU010000173.1 GCA_937959125.1 uncultured Croceitalea sp. | reverse complement strand
CGCCATTGGCATCAAATTCCACTTCGGTAAGCGGATCTCCTCCACCTGTCATTGGATCGTCATCATCCCCTCCCGTCACCGGCGGTGTGTCAATTGGATTTTCATCATCGCTACAAGCTACAAATAGCGTGCTTGCCGTTAGTAAAAATAATGCGCTAAGCAGTATACTTTTTTTCATTGTTATGTTATTTATGTTTTCAGCAAAAGTATTCCGGTCTGTATAAAGCTTTCTTACTTAAATATTACGAATCGGAACGCTTGTTTTAAGATTACGTTAGCTATGTTTCTTTAATGTTTAGAATTTGTAACTACAAGAAAGCGATAAGGAAGTACCTACTTTGTAGGATACCCTACTTAGATTACCATCCTGTCCGGGGTTAGTGTTTACAATAGTACGCTCGTAAGTATCATCCAGTAAGTTGTTAACTTTAAAGGAGGCTTCCAGACCCTTGCCAATTTTATTGGCCCATATAAAACTTAGGTTGTTAAAGGGTTGTTCAAACTCATCTTCATAACGCACGGAACCGGTACCGGAACCCACACTGGAAATACGCTCACTAAAGGTGTTGAACAAGAGGGTAAACTTACTTTTTAACTTGGGCGAAAAGGTAACATCATAATTGACATCTGCATTTAAAAGAAAATCGGATGCTCCTTGAAGTCTTCTGCTGGTATTGGTCAAGTTTAGTTCTTGCTGCAATTCATCCGAAATGGACACCTCAGAATTCATTAGGGTTACGTTGGCCCCAAAGGAAATGTTGTTCAAAGATTCCTTCTGTAGTAGGAAACCTAAGGTGCTCTGTACTTCAAATTCGGCTCCAAACAAAGTAGCACTATCGGTATTGTCAAAAACTGTTCTAATAAATGATCCACTATCTGCTATGAGACGCTCAATAGGATTGTCTATCAATTTGGCAAATAAGTTGACACTAAAAAGACTGTTGTTATCTGGGAAAATCTCATACTTTAAATCAAAATTAAAGTTGTCCGAATTTTCCAAATCCGTATTCCCCAAGATTAAATCCCCAACGGAGTTCTGTCTGGTAATAGGAACTATCTCTAGGTTTTTAGGTCTTGTATAGGTCCTACTTCCGGCAAATCTGATGTTAGAAGTATTTCCAACCGAATATTTTAGGTTGAAAGAAGGCAACACAAAAAATTCATCAAAAGAAAACGGGGTTTGTAAGGCACTCTCCCCAACGTTTCTAGTAAAACTTTCCAACCGAAGGCCGGCAAGTAAGTTTACTTTATCGGAAAAATTGAAATTGTAGGAGGCGTTACCTGCAATAATATTGGTCTCGATATCCAAGAAAGGGGTATCCGGCAATTCAATATAAGAGGTGTTGTTGCCTGATGTAAAGGCTGTGTTCAATGAGGCGTCAATATTGTTGGGGTCAATGGTGATGGCACCAATGCCGGATAGGTTAACCAATACAAAACGGTTAAAAACATCCAAGGTTTCATTGTTGAAATCAAAACCTATACGCAATTGGTCGTCATTTTCACTTTTATCGGTGGAGACGTCCAATTGATATCCCAAAGTGGCTGCAACGTTATTATTATCGGTATTCAAAAAGTAACGAAATAACCTACCGGAGTTGGTAGAGAACAAAAAGTTACCATCTTCTTGATCTTCCAAAGTAATAATGGTATTGTCCGGTTGTTCGTATTGCGAAAAACCATAAGTCAACCCATATCGCAACCTATTGTTCTCATTAAAACGATATACCCCAACGGCTTGTAATTGGTGAAGGACCGATTGCACGAATTTTGATTCGATACCTTGCTGGTTGGCCGATACCTCTGAAAAACGCCCAAAGTTTTCCGAAGCGTTATTGGCCGTGCTCTTCACAAAAATGTAATTGAAATCGATACTGTTTTTCTCCCCCCTGTTAAAAATGGAGAAAAGAAAATTGGACTGAGTATTAAAAGCAAAGCTGTTATTACGGTTTATGGTCCTTAGCAATTGCCCTTGCGGATTTCTTAAAAAACTATCCCCAAGATTGGAATCAAAGGAATTTCCATAGTTAAGCCCAACATAATAGGCGGTACGCCCAGTATTTTCGGAATTCTTTGAGATGATACCGGCATTTGCAATACTAAAACCAGTTGAAATAGGGGCCGTAATCACTTCAATATCATAATCTGAGGAAAAAGCATTAACGGCATCTTGTCCTTGAGCGCTAAAAATTTCACCAGAGGTAGCATTGTCGTTATTGATAGCTTCCGGAATTTCGCGATCCGTAACACCACCAAATCCTAAAAAGTTTAGGGAACCGTCTTCTTCATCGGTCAAGAACCTGCTATCCAAGGATTGCAAATTGGCACCAACGCTAAATCCAATTTTGGTAAACCCTTCATTAGGGATTTGTTTGGTATCCACATTGAAAGTAGCTCCCGCAAAATCACCATAGAGTCCAGAATAGAAGATTTTATTCACATCAATCTTGGATATTAAAGAGGAAGTGAACAATCCCAAATCCGGAATTTTAGTTTCCCAATTTGTTGGGGAAATAGGCAGGTTATTGATGGTCAAAAAGTTGTAGCGTTCATCCAATCCCCGCACCACAACGCCCCTAGAGGCCACTTTGGTGATACCTGCGGCCTTTACAACGGCATCTTCCACGTTGCCAATCCCTTTTCTCGCTAATTCTTGGGCGCCAATGGACGTTTTTATTTCTACTGCTTTTTTCTGCTCTAAAAGCAAGGCTACTTCAGATTCTTTACTTGTGGATACGGCAATAACCACCTCATCCAATGCTACACCCTCTGATGCGCTCATGGGAACATTAATGGTAGTTACTTTACCCGCTTCTACGGTAGCCGCTATTTCTATGGTCTGGTATCCCAGGTAACTGTAAACAACGGTATATTCGCCCGCTGTAAGATTGGGGATCTCATATAATCCATCAAAATCGGAAGTGGTACCGGTAGTAGTACCTTTGATCAATACATTGGCAAAAGGTAATGGCTCATTATTAAGTTCCTTGTCGGTAAGCTTTCCTACAATGGAACCTGTTTGTTGTGCGAAGGTAGTTATGGTAATAAAAAACCCTACCAATAATAGCTTGTAATTCATTTTAATAGCCTGTTTTAAACTCGGCGCAAAGAACGCTAGGTGCTGTAAAAGTCATGTTATCCATATGTTAAGAGTTTATTTCAATAACATTAGCATAAGGTTAGGAGATTAAATGAATGTTAAGCAGCAAAACGTAATTGTATTATCTTTACTTTTGGGTAAACAATTAACGCGTATATCCCATGAAAACTAAGGACGTCAAGATACTTTTAGTGGATGATGAACCGGATATCCTAGAGATTGTTAGTTATAATCTTTCCGCGGAAGGATATGAGGTCTACACTGCAAAAAATGGGGTGGAAGCCGTTTCCAAAGCCAAAAAGAAACAACCGCATTTAATTATTCTGGATGTAATGATGCCAGAAATGGA
>CALGQU010000172.1 GCA_937959125.1 uncultured Croceitalea sp. | reverse complement strand
ATACGGATTTTGAACTGCTCTTCCCGGACGACTATATCAATAACATCACGGAGCGACTTAATTTATATACCCAACTCAATGCTGTTGTAAACGAAGCCGGGCTGGAAAAATTTGAGAAAGAATTGGTAGACCGTTTTGGGGAACTCCCCACCCAAGCCGTAGACCTTTTTAATTCGGTCCGTATCAAATGGCTGGCCAATAGTATTGGATTAGAAAAGGTAATTCTGAAGAAGAGCAAATTTATTGGCTACTTCTTGGCGGACCAGCAATCGCCTTTTTACCAAACCGATGCTTTTACCAAGGTCTTAAAATATGTACAGAGCCATCCGCAACACTGCCAGTTAAAAGAAAAACAAACCCGTAATGGATTACGCTTGTTATTGACTTTTGATGGGATTACCAGTGTGGAGAAGGCGTTGCAGGTTTTGATTCCAATCGTATAAAAGCTCCTCCCCTTTTTGTGCTGAGCAGCACCGAAGGAAGTTAGGGCTTAGAATACCCATAATTCCCCAAATGCTCCAGTTTGTAATAGTTATACAATCCCGCTACGGCAGCGATATCCAATTGATCCAAGGCGATATCGCCGTCCTCTAAAATAGCAGCTTCAGGTAAAATTAAGTGTTCCATTTTTCCAATGATCAGTCGGGTATCGTTACATTTTATGAGCTGCTCTTCTTGAAAGGACAGTCCAATTTTGATAGGACTTTCAGCTACAAAAGGCGCATGGAAACCCTGTTGGTAGTGCTCGGTAAGCCCAACGGCATCAAATTCGGAAACCTCTCGGTCGTATTTTGCCGAAGTCTGATGCGCTTTTTTATGGATGGCCGTGGTAATTTGATTAATGGTATACACTCCGGTTTCCTTTAGGTTTTCATAGGTATGGCGCTCCACCGTTGTCGGTCTAAGAATAAAACCTAGGTAAGGGGGATTGGCCCCAATATGGACAACACTATTAAAAACCGCCAAATTGGTTTGTCCGTTTTTGGATGTTGTCCCAATCAAATTGGCCGGTTTTATGCCAGATACCATATTAATCAAGTTGGCACGGTACCGACTAGGCAGTTCCATGATATCTTCAAAAGAAAAAATCGAATCCATAGAAGCAATTTGCACAAAGATATTCAGATTTCCCTCCTTGTGTGGACAACTAATGTTCTGCAGGAGCAGAATCCTTTTCTTTTTCTTCGGGGATAATGGGGGTATCCCCATAAAAAGGCAGCAACAATTGCTTATCCGCAAAACGTCCACCTAAATCTTGATCAAAAGGGGTTTTTACCAAAATCGTATTCCACTTGCCTTCAACCCCTATAAAATATTGTGTTATACTATCCTTAGGATTTGTGTACCGCAAGCAGTCTTCTATCACAGGGATAAGGTCCCTTCTGTGCTTTGCCGCTATTTTTTTCATATCCCTTACTTTAAGTAAAACCAATAGCTTGTCCCCATCTCTTTGGGTGAAATACGCTATATCTTCGGTGCTTATTCCCCCAACAATATCATCATCTATACACTTTTTTAGTACTAGGGCAAGGGTATCCTCTGCCCTTATAAGCGGGGATAATTTATTAATGTCCGCATTTAATAGTTCCAATCTAGGGTCTAGGGCTATTTTGTATTTATCCGGGTACTTGGAGCGCATATAGACCCCGTAAAAGGAAATGGCCATCATAACCGTAAAAAAAGCGACCAACACCAAACAGCCACATCCCTGCCATAGGGGTCGCTTTGCAGGGTTTGTCCGATTCTCATTATCAAGACTTTGCTGCATCTGTTGGGTGAACTGTGTTTTGTCATAGCTTTTCTTGCAATGGGTACATTCTGCAACATGTGTTTTAAACAAAGGGATTATAGGAATCCAGAAAAGATGGAAATACTTACTGAAAGAGCTGACAACAAAAGAGTCTTGGGTTTGGCAGTAAGGGCAGGTCGTCCGTTTTAACTTTCGCTCCTTTACTTTAGAAGCCCGGGTCCCAAAAAAGAAAAACATAGTTTAGCTTTAGTATGAATTCAAAAGTACTTTAATTCCTACAACCTTAGCTCCCTGTTTTTTGGGGTTTTTAAATTTCCCTATTTACATCTGTTCCTTTACTAAGGAAGCTACTTTATAGAGAACCAGTACTTCCAATATGATAACAGGTATTAATAGGATTAAGGATAGAGGCGAAAGAAATACCGTTAACAAACAAACGGCCATTAGCAGTTCCATGATACCGGACACTAGGCCAAGGGTTCCCAAAAGCTGTCGCGATTTTAGTACGGCAATTCCGAACACTATACCAACAGCACCAAAACCGATGGCTCCGGCAAGAAAAATAAATTCGATCTCCATTGTTGTACTAAAAACGGATGCAATATCAAACGCATAAAAACAGAGCAATGCGAAAAGGAATAGTAGGGATGAAATTTTCATCAAATGGTTTTTTAACACATTCCCGGCAATTAAAAACCCAAAGAGCAACAATCCATTGAATAGAATTACCAGGGCTTTAATGGTAATATGTCCCCAAATACCAAATATAAACTCCCCATCATCCACACGAACATAATCCGTAATCCCTTCAAATACGGCAACCACCAAAAAAAGAACACCAGCTATCCAAGCCATGCTCAACAGACTATGGATGGATTTGGCCTCTTTTGGCGGTATAAGGGCAATTTCTGTTCGGCTTTGGCGTCGTGATTCCTGTAGACTCTCATAATCGTAATCCAAAGCGGAAAGAATCATTTTTATGGTATACGTTCGTGGGGAAACTTCCCCGCTTTCAATACGTTGCAAGGTACGTACGTTGATATTGCATTGTTCTACCAACTCCTCTTGGGTCAATCCTTTCTGTTTTCTAAGTGCGGTGATTTTTAATCCTAATTGTGGCTGTTCCATGATTTTTGCTTTTAAAACGTGAAGCAATGTTACGTTCAAGATAAAACAAGCCCAAGAATTTTACTGGGATTTGACCCGACATTTAAACGACATTATGGTATTACGGCCCTGAACATGAATTAACCAAAGATAAAAGCAACTCGAATAGTGAGGTTGGCATCTAGCTTAATGTGAGTACGATTTAAAATGATTCAGTTAGAAATGCTTACAAAAATAATCTATATCGAACTCTCGTTAACTTAAAACAACTGCCATGAGACGACTATTTTTACTTTTGATGCTGCTTTCATTGTATGCCTGTTCTAAAAATGAAGAAGAGACTCCGTTAGTCCAAGGTCTACCGCAAATTTGGCAGCTTAGTCGTCTCACCATTGGATTAACGGGCGAAGTTCTTATGGGACAAGAACTACCCTACCAAGAGACCTTGCTTTTGGCGGCCGACAGTACGTTTCTAAAAACCCGTACAGACGCAGATATGGTGACCACTGCTTCCGGCACTTTTGAAATTGTTCCATTTGATGGCGCAAACTTTCTTATCCTAACCCATACGGAACGAACGGGTTTGTTGGCAAATTGTAGCAACACCTTGCAAGAAAGGTTTAGAATGGATTCCACCACAAACCTTAGTGGCGGGGCATTGCCCTGTGATGGACCAGGCCTTGCTTTTGAACGTGTTAAGTAAAGAAATAAGTCATTTAAACCGTTTTTTTAGCAATTGCTTTCCGGTAGCATCAAAATAACGCCATGTGCCTACCTGCCTATCTTCTTTAAATCTTCCGGTCATTTTCTTTTTTCCGTTGGGATAATAGGCCGTAAAGCGCCCATGTTTTAAACCGTTTTTAAGGTCCACTTTTAAATTAAGGGTCCCGTCTTTGTAGGATTGTTCAAAACTTTTGGCCGTCAAGTCCGTAGGATAGATGGGGTTCAGATTAAAAACCGCTTCGGATACGTCCGGACTTTCGCCACTGGACGTTTTAACCCTTGAAATAGAGGTTTCCGAAAATTGTCCTTTGCTTTTGACCGTCGCAATATCTTGGTAATTGACCACCAATCTGCTTTTGAACAAATCTTCTTCCGGAGTCAATTGAAAACCCGCCTGCGGAAAACACAAAATATACTCTTTGTTTTTCCTCAATTGGCTTTTGGTGGTCTTATCCGCAAGGGTATACATAGTTTCGTACAACAAAGGCACATTGGCATATAGGGCTATACTGGATCTGTCCTTGAATTTCCCATTGAATTCTTGATAATCTTTGGCATTTTTTAGGGTCTTACCGTCTACATAGGAATTAATGATATTTTTCAGCGTATTGGGACTATCACTAAAAACAACCTTATCCGCCACTAGGGTAAAATACGGTTTGTCAAACTGCTTAAAACGATTGCCCAATAAGAGTTTAAAGAAACCCTTAATGGATAAAAAATTGATTTCATGGCCCTTATAGGGAATAGCCTTGAATTTTACCGGGGTTTTCTTTTTGATCTGCTTTAGTACATAGGCCAGGTTTTCCTTGGCGTCAGTAAGGTCTTTGGTTTGTAGTACCAACGCAATGTCATTCTTTTGTTTTGCTATGTTGGAGTTGATCTGCAACAGGGCAATTTCAGTGCCTATCCAACTCACAAAATGTTCTTTGATGTTAATTTTTAGGAACTTCTCCACTTTTTTGATACTTTCATCATAACTCCTAAACTGTTCAGAATTGTTCGCTCTTTGCACCGCTTCAAAATTTTCATAGAACGTGGAAAAGCTATCAAAACCATAGCTTACGTAAAGTGCGGTTTTTTCTGGTGCAACAGCGGCAATGGAGCGTTCCGCCGTCCCGGAACGTTGTAGGGCTTCCAAATAATTTTCGTTCTCAAACCTAATGTTGGTATACCCATCTGCAGTAATAGTACTGTGGTCGTCCAAATCAAAACTGAATCCTGAAAATAAAAAATGCTTACTTAATCCGTTCAGCCAATCGTTAGCGGTATTTGAAAACAAACCGTAGTACTCATCCAAATAGTCGTACTGCACATAAAGTCTAAACAAATCCTCATACCCTACCTGTTTATTAATGGCCAAAAAATTAAGGTCCCTGCCCAGTTTCGGTTCCTTATATTGGTCAATAGCAGCCTCTACGAGCGCATGGGTGTATGAGGCTACCAATTGGTTCTCAATAAAAGAGAGGTGCATGGTCTCTTTGGTGGTCCTATCGTAGATTTCCAAAATTTCATGGGCATGATACGTTCTTTTGCTCAAAATATAGCCTTCGTCCAAAAGGGTGTTCAAATAGGTTTTCAGCAATTTTAGTTTGGCAATGCGCTTTAGGTCAAGGACATAAAAAATACCGTACTCTTTTTTAGAGATGGTATGGATGGAAATAAAAAGGGAGCGTCCGTCAAAAAACTCGAAAAGTCCTTTTTTATCCCTAAAAATGGTATCCACTTTCTGGATATTGCCCGTAAGTTGGGCAAAGTAATCGTTGTTTTTAAGATGGTTCCACCCTTTGCTCTCACTAACCTGACGCCAGCTTTCTACAGGTTTTTCAGATTCCAGTACAAATACGGCATCCTTTGGAATCAAATAAATGGATTGTAAATTGGTTTTAGGGGAAAGCACAAAAATGTACAGCAGATACAAGAGATATGCTGCCAGTACTGTTGTCAATCCTAAGAAAATTCTTTTTCCCATCTCGTTATAACTAACAGAAAAACGTAATACTTTGTAGCTTATTCTTTTAAAGGAGAACTAATTTTGGAGAAAAAATATACAATTTAGTTGTTGAAACGGAGTTAGGTATGCAAACAAAAACAACTACCATGACCACCAAACCAATACGATACAGTACGTTGATATTAGTTTTTTCACTGCTATTACATAGTTGCGCGTCTCGCTATAGTAGCGTTTCACCACAAGAACTAAGTTTTGTTTCCAAAAGCGATTCGGACCAAAATGTAATACTACACTACAAATACCAGGTCCTTAAAAAGAAATACAGGAAAAAAGAAGAAAAAAAAGGAATTAGGATCGTTGCACTAAAAATAACCAACAACTCCCTTGAAGATCTCAAATTTTCTGAGAACCTTCTCCTAAATTATGCCAATGGCGATCCCATAAATTTAATCTCCAAAGAGGAGGCTTTTAAAGAGTTAAAACAGACAACCCCCACCTATCTACTTTATTTACTGTTATCACCCCTACGTATCGTTACCACGGAGACCAATAGTTTTGGTTTTGAACAGGAAACCAGTAATATTCCCATTGGCTTGATCGTGGGTCCCGGTCTTGCACTGGGGAACTTTCTTGCCGCAAGTAGTGCCAACAAAAAATTCAGTGATGAAATGGCCACCAACGAATTGATTGGACGAACGATCAAACCTAACGAGACGGTTACGGGCCTTGTAGCTTTAAGATCCGATAGTTATGAAGCATTGCAATTGACAGTAAAAGAATAGTTTACAAGGTCTTTAAATCCTTTATGGTTTTAAATGCTACATCAACTTGGTCATCATTTACCAGTACGGTAAACTCGTTGGTCGTAGAAATAACCTCATAAAGCACAATGCCTTCCCAAGCCAAACGCTGAAAGATAAAGTAATAGATTCCCGGTACGGATACATTTTCGGCAGGTAATTTTACGGTAACCGAAGATAAATTTTCCGCTTTTTGGGTGCAACGTTCATGGGCGAACAGTTCCTCAACCGTGCTATCCAAAGCATTACTCACTACAATATTGATTTCATTGACGCCACGTGAGGAAGTGTAAAAGATATCCTGGTTTTTATTCACCTCTTCCAATAGTTTGGCCTGATTGGGAAGTATGGTTTCCGATGATAAAAACGTATAATCCGATAGGTTGGAACGTACCGTAATCTCTCCAATGTTCTTAAGGACCTTTACAATTTTATGGGTGGCCCTAAATTCCAAATCGTCCGACAACCGTTTCAATGCCATTACTATGGCCCCGTTCCTAATGTCTTTCCCCAGTTCTTCCTCAATCTCCGGCTTTACGATACGGGATAGTGAGGTAAGGTTGATGATTCCCTGCGCCAGGGCACTTTGCAAAAACGGTTTTTTCTTGATGTAGTTCTCTACGACCGCAGAAATAGTTTTCATTTTGTTTGGTTTAAGAACAAAATTAACCGATTGTTACAAATAAAACAAATAGTTAAATAAATTATTTCATCTATCCCTCTAATTTCCAACTGCTTCTCACGTTCCCCAATTGAACAACAGGCTATACTTACTCAAAAATGATAAAAAGCGTCCTTTAGATGTTCCAATTCAAATCCTGGGCCTTTTTTCAAAACGGTAATGATATCAAACCGTACTTCAACATCCAAATCATGTTCCGTAACAAAACGGTCAGCGGCCATGACCAACAAGTTTATTTTCTTTTGATCCACGGTTTGGGCAATGGGTTCCAAAAAATTGGAACTCCGTGATTTTACCTCAACAATAGCAAGGATATCGCCTTTCTGGGCAATAATATCTACCTCTGCTTTTAGGTACCGATAATTTCTACGTTTGATCTTATAGCCATTTTTACGTAAAAAAGCAACCGCTTTCTCCTCTCCAAGCTTACCAAATTCGTTATGTTTTCCCATTCAGAATGAAAATATTTAAAAAATATGTGCATTTCATCGAAAAAATTGGCATTTCATCGCAAAAACGACGTTAACATTGTAATTTAGATGCTCAAATGAACCACACCTACCAAAAGCACATAGTGAACCCAAAGACTATGATACTTTTAAAATCCAAATTTTGCTATGGAATTCTTTGTAAACTGTAATACGGGCTCGTTAGCGCCCTATACTGCACCTTTGGATGCTGCCAATATACGCCATCTCTATAGAAGATTGGGGTTTAGCGCATCGGTACCCACTATAAACCAATCCATTGGGCAATCTGCAAATGCGGTCGTAGACACCTTGGTCAATCAAGCAGTGGCGGCCCCCGTAATTCCTGCACCGGCCTGGTCAGAATGGACCAATGCGGATTACCCTGAAGATGATGATATTGCCGGACCCCTGCGCAGGGCACAAAGGGAAGAACTTACCGCTTTATATGGTAACTCCCTGTTGGATAATGGCCTGCTGGACCGCATGAGTTTCTTTTGGAGCAACCATTTTGTTACGGAATTCCCGGTATACGATTGCAACAATTTTTTATTTGAATATGCCAATTGCCTACAACGGAATGCCTTGGGCAACTTTAAGACCTTTGTAAGTGAAATTGGCCTTACCAGTGCCATGCTCCGGTATTTGGATGGTGCATTCAACAACCGTAACCGTCCTAACGAAAACTACGCCAGGGAACTCTATGAGCTTTTCACTTTAGGGGAAGGCTTAGGGTATACCGAGGAAGATATTGTTGAAACCGCACGTGCCCTTACCGGTTATGTTAACCGTGGTGAAGTGGGTTGCACCAAAATTACGTTTGACCCAGAGCGGCATGATACGGATGCCAAAACCATTTTGGGCCAGACCGGCAATTGGGGTTATGACGACGTCATTGATATTCTGTTCAATGAACGCGCCAATGAAATCGCATTTTTTATCTGCTCCAAGTTGTACACCTTCTTTGTGCATCCAGATGTTGCTGCAGATGAGGCACAACCTATCGTAAATGGTATGGCCGCCACCTTTGTAGCCAATAATTTTGAGATTGCCCCGGTATTAAGGGAACTGTTCAAAAGCGAACACTTTTTTGATGATACCGCTGTTGGGGTCATTATTAAGAGCCCCATCGACCTTTATTTTAATTTTATATCAGAAAGTAATTTTACGTACGATGATGGTACCGTGACCAACGCCATAGACGCCGCGGCCATGATCGGGCAACGTATTTTTGACCCCGTCGATGTTGCAGGCTGGCAACGGGACAGACAATGGATCAATACCAACTTTATCATTGGAAGGTGGTTGACCATGGAAGTGTTTGTGGAACTTTTTTTTGCAGCCGACCAAGAGCAGTTTAGGCAATTGGGAATTGCGGCGGCAGGCCCTAACGGCGCTACCATCAACGACCCCAACCAAATAGCACGTGCTATTATCGATAAATTCTTACCCAAAGGATTGTTGACCGATATGGATTATGATAGGGCCATCACCGTATTTAGGGAACCCTACGAAGACAGCAATATCTATGAAACCGGCACATGGAACATGCTGCTGGAAGATACCCCCTCACAGGTCTATCTGTTATTAAACCACCTTGTACGAGAACCGGAATTTCAACTTAAATAATACCTACTGTTATGTGCGATACACATCATACCCACCATACGTCCCCACACAAAGGCCTAGAACATGAAGGCCACGATCAGGAACACAAAAACTGGAGCAGGCGCTCCTTTCTGCAGGCCTTGGGCATTGCGGGTTCTGGTTCCATGTTTTTGGGCAGCAGCATGCTGTCCGCATCCGGTCCTTCCCCTTTGACCGCGGCCATTGCGCAAGCGGAAACGGACAACATCCTCATTTTAATTCGCTTAAACGGTGGAAACGACGGTTTGAGTACGGTTATCCCTATTCAGCAATACGACGCTTATGCCAATGCCAGGCCAAACATCTTTATCCCAGAAAGTAAGATTCTAAAACTTACCGATGATTTTGGTGTCCCTACCTATATGTCCTCTTTGGAATCCATGTGGGGTGATGGGCAGTTCAAAGCCGTCCATGGCGTAGGTTATGACAATCAAAGTCTGTCCCATTTTACCGGTTCGGATATTTACGCGAACACAGATTTAACGTCCACTGGTTTCTCCGGCCTAAATACAGGCTGGATGGGCAGACATTTTGAAGATATCTTCCCGGATTATTTGATCAATCCGCCAGAGGCGCCGGCAGCGGTACAGATTGGAAATATTTCCAATTTGGTATTCCAAGGTGATGAGACCAATTATGCCTTTGTGACCAATAATATTGATCAATTGGAGGAAATAGCGGAAACCGGTCTTTTTTATGACATTGCCAATGCCCCATTTGATGATTGTATGTACGGTGATCAATTGCGGTTCTTGCGTGGTGTGGCCAATACCACTTATGAGTATGCCGGAAAAATAAATGAAGCCTATGAGCGTGGTCAAAACCAAGTGGAATACCAAGACAATGGTTTTGCCCGGCAATTAGCGCTTTTAGCACGCTTGATCAAAGGAAATTTGGGCACCAAGGTATATATGATTTCCATGGGTGGTTTTGACACGCATGGCAATCAACCACAGGCCCATGAGCGTTTAATGTCCAATCTTTCCATAGCGGTCAACAATTTCTATGAGGATTTGGCTTTTACACAGCAGGACAACAAAGTATTGAGTATGACCTTTTCGGAGTTCGGCCGTCGAATTTTTGAAAACGGTTCCAATGGTACCGACCATGGTAAAGCGGCACCTACCCTTTTCTTTGGTTCCGGTTTAAACGGAAGTGCTTTTGTAGGCGACCACCCCTCTTTGGATGCCCCTAACGGACGTGGAAACTTGGAGTTTACCATGGACTTTAGGAACCTATATGCCACCGTTCTTGGAGAATGGTTATGCGTGCCTATAGAGAAAGTTACGGAACACTTGTACTTTGATTCCAGTGCGCCCTACACCCCGGTAGATCTTGGGTTTAATTGTAGTGGTGTCGTGTTTGATGATATTGCCATGGATGATGAACCACCCACCTTGCCGGATACCCCACCTAGTGATGGGGATGCCGATGCCGGTGAAGATGAAATTGGAACGGAAATCGTACATATTCCCTATTATCCAACGGAACGCGCGCCGCACATCCATTTGGAAATGCCTTTTAGCGCTCATGTGGACATTCAACTATACAACCTTTTAGGCCAAAATGTAGGAACGGTATTCAATGAGATGATGTTGGAAGGTTCTAGGGAAATCAACATTAGGGAAAGCCTGCGTGATACCCTTTCTACGGGCAAGTACATTTACCGTATTCAGGTTGCGGAGCAATCCATGAGTAAATCCGTGATGGTCATGTAAGAAAAAGAAAGATTTTACGAGAGCCTCTGATAGTGCAACCCCCCACCCCAATTTGGGTTGCAGTACTCAGGGGTTTCTTATTTATGCCAATTTAGATTTGTTATTACCGCTCTTAAAGTTTAAAGCCTTCTTTGCTTCGTAATTTTTATCTTTATAAATCTTGGCAACTTCGCCTTTAGCCTCACTATTCCCTTGTTTGATAACCGTGTCCAGCTTAGACAGGTCTTTAAATTTCTTTGGATTTCCTACACTCATATTCTTTAGTATTTAAACAATTACAATTGTAAGAAATTACGTTATTTTTTAAGTTTTATTATATAAAGCTTGCTCTTTTCGATAAAATGTAAGGTCCAAATAGAAGTACGTCATGCAATTGCAAGGTTGAACATGAACGGGTCCTTTGAAAATCGCTATTTTTGACCCTTAAATTTGAATCCATGTCTACAGGGACATTCTCCAGATATACGATTACCGCTGCTTTACCCTACACCAACGGCCCAATTCATATTGGCCATTTGGCAGGTGTTTATGTGCCAGCGGATATTTATGCCCGCTACCAACGCTTACAAAAAAAGGATGTAGCCTTTATTTGTGGCAGTGATGAGCATGGTTTTGCCATTCCAATGAAAGCCAAAAAAGAAGGGGTATCGCCAAAAGATATCATTGACAAGTACCACGGTATCATTAAGCAATCCTTTGCAGATTTTGGAATTTCCTTTGACAATTATTCCCGCACTTCAGCCAAGATACATCATGAAACGGCATCGGAATTCTTTGTAAACCTCCATAAAAAAGGGGATTTTATAGAAGAGACTACGGAACAATTGTACGATGCGGAAGCCAACCAATTTTTGGCCGATCGCTTTGTTATGGGCACCTGCCCCAAATGTGGCCATGAAGAAGCCTACGGCGATCAGTGCGAAAATTGTGGGTCATCACTCAATGCAACAGATCTTATACAACCAAAATCCACGATAACAGGAGCCGTACCTACCTTAAAGAAAACCAAGCATTGGTTTTTGCCCTTGGATAGGTATGAGGATTTTTTAAAGGAATGGATCATTGAAGGCCATAAAAATGATTGGAAACCCAACGTCTACGGACAGTGTAAATCCTGGATAGACGACGGACTAAAACCCCGTGCCGTAACCCGCGATTTGGATTGGGGCATTCCCGTACCCGTTGAAGGTGGCGAGGGTAAGGTCCTCTACGTTTGGTTTGATGCACCCATTGGGTACATCTCCTCCACCAAAGAATGGGCCACGCGCGAAAACAAGGATTGGGAGCCCTATTGGAAGGATAAGGATACCAAAATGCTGCACTTTATTGGGAAGGACAATATTGTCTTTCACTGTATCATTTTTCCCAGTATGCTAAAAGCCCATGGCGACTATATCTTACCGGAAAATGTACCGGCCAACGAATTCTTGAACCTGGAGGGCAACAAGCTCTCCACTTCCAAAAACTGGGCGGTTTGGTTGCATGAATATTTGGTGGAGTTCCCGGATATGCAAGACGTTCTTCGGTATGCCTTGACTGCCAATGCGCCAGAGACCAAGGACAACGATTTTACGTGGAAGGATTTCCAAGCCCGCAACAATAATGAGCTGGTGGCCATATTCGGTAATTTTATCAATAGGGTGACCGTATTGACCCACAAATATTATGACGGGCGGGTCCCTTCTCACGGGGATTTTTCCCAGGTGGACACAGAAACTTTGGAGCATTTAAAGAAATTTCCCGATACTATTTCCAGTTCTTTGGAGCGTTACCGGTTTCGGGAAGCCAGTCAAGAATTGCTCAATTTGGCACGCTTGGGCAACAAATACTTGGCGGATGAGGAACCATGGAAACTCATAAAAACCGACGAAGAGCGTACCAAAACCGTAATGCATGTGGCCTTACAGATCGCCACGGCCTTAGCGGTATTGAGTGAACCGTTCTTGCCGTTTACTTCTGCCAAACTGAAATCCATACTCAACATCACTCCGGTCAAAGGTGAACAATCTTTGCAATGGAAGGATATTGACCGCAACGAAACCCTGCTGCCCGGAGGACACCAGATCAATAAAAGTGAGCTGCTCTTCCGTAAAATAGAGGACAACGAAATTGAAGCGCAGTTGCAAAAATTAGAAGCCACAAAACAGTCCAATACCGCTACAATGACAGAAGAAACTACGATAGCTCCGCAGAAAGCTACCATTACCTATGACGATTTTGTAAAACTGGACCTGCGTGTCGGTACCATATTGGAGGCCGAAAAAATGCCCAAGACCGATAAATTGATGGTCATGAAAGTGGATACCGGCATCGATACAAGAACCATAGTTTCTGGCATTGCCCAACATTTTACCGCGGAAGACTTATTAGGAAAACAAGTTACCGTTTTGGTCAAC
Source organism: uncultured Croceitalea sp. (assembly GCA_937959125.1). Taxonomy (GTDB): domain Bacteria; phylum Bacteroidota; class Bacteroidia; order Flavobacteriales; family Flavobacteriaceae; genus Croceitalea. The sequence goes on along the minus strand of CALGQU010000172.1, from coordinate 6,765 downwards.
TTGGCCCCCAGAAAATTGCGCGGGGTAGAAAGTCAGGGAATGATTTTGTTGGCAGAAAATAGTGAAGGTAAATTGGTGTTTGTCAACCCGGATGACGCGACTACAACCGAAAGGCTCGGCACAGGTTCCGACGGGGTTGGGAATGGGTCAATTATTAGCTAGTCACATGTATGTAAAATATCGGTTTCTGTTGGATTTGTCAGTTCAAACCTTTCGATTGTACTCAAGACAGGCGCAGTCGAGACCTATTTGTTAAGTTTACTTCAAACTATGAAGGTCTATTATGTGTATATATTAATTTGCTCAGACGGTCTTACCTATACAGGTTTTACCAACAATATTTCTAGAAGATTTGAGGAACATCAAAACGGAAAAAACAAAACTTGCTTTACGTACAAACGAAGACCTTTGAAATTGATTTTTCATCAGGAATTTAATGATGTACATCAAGCCATTAATTTTGAAAAGAGAATTAAGAAATGGAGTAGTAAAAAGAAATTGGCTTTGGCCAAAGGAGAATACGATCTGCTCAAAATTTTAGCTGAATGTAGAAATGCCACACACTCCCATTTTAAACCAAAAGACGAAGATGTATCATCATAAATCCTAAAAAAGTGGTGTAGATAACCCTCTAGTATCTTTATTGTCCGGTCGAGCGCAGTCGAGACCTATTTGCCTAGGAGGTCTCGACTGCCTGCCCGTCCGGCAGGCGGGCGCTCGACCGGACAGTTATTAAAAAAAAGGGTTCTGGAATGACCATGTCACTTCGAGCGTAGTCGAGAAATTAGAAACACCAAATACACTTTTAATACATAATGACCCTAATCCCCTACATCCAAAAGCATACCCAACTCCCGGAAAAAGGCATTGCCAATACGGTAGAGTTGTTGAACCAAGACTGTACCATTCCCTTTATTTCTCGCTACAGAAAAGAACGTACGGGAAATCTGGACGAGGTACAGGTTGGCCAAATCGTGAAATTCAAAGAACAGTTTGAGGCCTTGGAAAAGCGAAAGGCGACCATTATAAAAGCCGTAGAGGAACAGGGGCTACTTACGACCGAGTTAAAAGCAAAATTTGAGAACTGTCAAGAGTTGACCAGTTTGGAAGACCTCTACCTCCCTTTCAAAAAAAGCAAAAAGACCAAAGCGGAAACCGCACGTAAAAATGGACTGGAGCCTTTAGCCAAAATCATCATGGCCCAAAAGTCGGATGAAATAGAATTTATAGCCTCACGATATCTTAGCGCCACGGTTGAAAATGAGGATGACGCTCTGGAAGGTGCCCGCCATATCATCGCGGAATGGATCAATGAACGAACGGACATTCGCAACCAGCTACGGAACCAATTGGAACGCCATGCCCTGCTGACCACCAAAGTGGTCAAAACCAAGATGGATACTTCAACCCCGCCCGGCACAAGTGAAAAAGCGCAAAAATTCCGGGACTATTTTGATTGGGAGGAAGCTTTGAACCGCTGTCCATCGCATCGGTTTTTAGCCATTCAACGTGGGGAAAAAGAAGGTTTTATCAAAGTAAAAATAGAGTTAGATCAGGAACGCGCGCTACAGAACATGGCCCGTAGGATCATAAAATCCAATAACGCCTGTGCCGATCAAATCGAGTTGGCCATCTCCGATGCTTACAAAAGACTGCTCTTTCCATCCTTATCCAATGAGTTGTTAAAAAACGCCAAGGAAAAAGCGGATACGGAAGCCATCGCCGTGTTCTCCAAAAACCTAAAACAATTGTTATTGGGAGCGCCCTTAGGCGAAAAACGTATCCTTGCCATTGACCCTGGCTTTAGAACGGGCTGCAAAGTGGTTTGCTTGGATGCCCAAGGCGATTTAAAACATAACGAAACCATTTATCCCCATGCGCCCCAAAACGATAGTAAAGGGGCCCTAAAAAAATTAAGCTCCCTTGTAGATGCCTATAAAATTGAGGCCATTGCCATCGGTAACGGTACGGCATCCCGGGAAACGGAACGCCTGGTCAAACGTATTGCCTTTAAAAATCCGCCAGAGGTCTATGTGGTCAGTGAAGCGGGTGCTTCCATCTATTCCGCGTCCAAAATTGCCCGTGACGAGTTCCCCAATTATGACGTTACCGTTCGCGGTGCGGTTTCCATAGGACGGCGCTTGGCGGACCCCTTGGCAGAACTGGTAAAAATCGATGCGAAATCCATAGGTGTAGGTCAGTACCAGCATGATGTGGACCAAAGCAAACTCAAAAATTCCTTGGATACCGTTGTCGAAAGCTGTGTGAATTCCGTTGGCGTTAACATCAATACGGCCAGTGTTCCGCTTTTGAGCTATGTTTCCGGTATTGGACCCAAATTGGCTGAAAATATCGTTACGTATAGAAATAGTAACGGACCCTTTCCCAATAGAACGGCGATTAAAAAAGTACCTCGATTAGGGGGGAAGGCTTTTGAGCAGGGCGCCGGTTTTTTACGGATAAAAGATGGGGACAATCCGCTGGACGATTCCGCCGTGCATCCGGAGAGTTATCCCACAGTCCAAAAAATGGCGCAGGACAAGGGGGTGCAATCCCACGAAATCTTGCGGAACAGTAAACTCCTTAAAGAAATCCGTTTGGAGGAGTATCAAACCGCTACTATTGGCTTGCCCACCTTAAAAGATATTTTGGAGGAGCTGGAAAAACCGGGATTGGACAGACGTGAAAAAGCCAAAGTCTTCACTTTTGACCAAAACATCAAAACCATTACCGATCTCCAAATTGGGCAGTTGCTCCCTGGCATTGTCAACAACATCACCAATTTTGGGTGCTTTGTGGATATTGGCATTAAAGAAAGTGGCTTGATCCATGTTTCCAATTTAGCGGACACCTTTGTAAAGGACGTGAATGCGCATGTTAGCCTTCACCAACAGCTTATCGTTAAAGTCTTGGATGTGGATATTGCGCGCAAGCGGATACAGTTGAAGCTGCATAAAGGATAATGCTCAAAATAGCCTACCATCCCATCTATAAACACCCCTTACCGGAAGGGCATCGGTTTCCTATGCTGAAATACGATTTGTTGCCCCAGCAATTGATCTATGAAGGGGTTTGCACGGAGGATAATTTTTTTGAACCGGGTTTTCCAGCGGACGAAGCCATTTTAGCGGTCCATGATGCTTTGTATTATGAACAACTTTGTGCGCTGGAATTAAAACCAAGTGCAGCACGAAAAATAGGTTTTCCCCTTTCTGATGTATTGGTACAACGTGAACGCATTATTGCAGATGGAACAATATCTTGTTGCAAGTTTGCCTTGGACCATGGCATTGCCATGAACATTGCGGGCGGCACCCACCATGCTTATTCCAACCGGGGCGAAGCGTTTTGCATGCTCAACGACCAAGCCATAGGAGCTCGCTATCTACAACAACATCACCAAATAAGAAACATCTTGATCGTAGATTTGGACGTACACCAAGGTAACGGTACGGCCGAGATTTTTGCGGATGATCCCTCCGTGTTCACCTTTTCCATGCACGGGGCTTCCAATTATCCTTTTAAAAAAGAAAAATCCGATTTGGATATTCCTTTGGAAAAAGGAACGGATGATGCTACCTACTTGGCCCTACTAAGAGAACAACTACCCCTGTTGCTTGCCCAAGTCCAACCCGACTTTATTTTCTACCTGTGCGGGGTGGATATCTTGGCCACAGACAAATTGGGAACTTTGGGCATGACCCCAGAAGGTTGTGCGGAACGTGACCGCTTGGTGTTACAGACTTGCAAAAACCATCAAATTCCGGTACAATGCAGTATGGGCGGTGGGTACTCCCCGGACATCAAGGTGATTGTTGATGCCCATGCCACCACTTTTAAGCTGGCCCAGGAAGTCTTTTTTTAAACCACTACGGTTATTTTGTATTAAAAAATTATCGAAAACAGCACAACAGTTCATTAAGCTGCAATACTTTTGCCTTCTATGCGAAAAACGATTTTTTTGTTTTTATGGTTTGTGGGCTTCGCTTATGGTATGCAGGACACTACCCGTATAAAATCCCCATCGAACTTGTGGCAAAATTTCACGTATGACGTGGGTAGCATGTTCACCGCCGTTGGCGATTCTTACCTGCGGCCCATCCATTGGAACAGAAATCAATGGGCCCAGTTTGGTGGCGTTATTGCCGGTACCGGATTGGTCTATCTGGCCGATGATGAAACATCGCGCTTTGCACGTGCCCAACAAGAAGGAGTGCCCAACCTAGTTAGGGATTATGGTGAATTCTATGGCAATCCGGCCAACAATTATTTGGTGACCGGTGGGGTATATCTGACAGGCTTGTTTAGCAAAAATGAAAAATTACGGCGTACGGGGGTCCTTTTGGTCGCTTCTGCAACATCGGCGGGTCTATTACAACAGGTATTGAAATCCGTTGCGGGGAGGGCAAGACCTGCAGCAGAAAGAGGCAAGGATACGTTTGACCCCTTTAATAGTAACAGAAATTATCATTCCTTCCCCTCCGGGCATGCGCTATTGGCATTTACCAATGCCTATGCCATTGGAAAACAATTTAAAAATCCTTGGGTCAAAGCTGGTATTTATACTCTTGGTGCTGTCCCTGGAATTTCCAGGATCTGGGAAGGCCAACATTGGTTGAGTGATGTGGTCCTTTCCTTTGCCATAAGTGTAGTGACCGTTGAGTCCATTGACCGCTATTTGGACAAAAAGTATTCGGAAAAATATAATGACCCCAGAAAAAAATTGGCATGGGACCTTAAACTGTCCCCCCGTACGGTTGGGGTATCCCTCGCTTTTTAAAAGGTGCTAAAAACCGGGGACTTGACCACTGCTTATTTTGTAACTTTACCAAAAATCGAGTACTATGCTATCAAAGAAATTAGAGAAAGCACTTAACGAGCAAATACGAATAGAAGCGGAATCCTCACAAACCTATCTATCCATGGCTTCCTGGGCAGAAGTGAAGGGTTTGGAAGGCGTTGCCGGTTTTATGTACGGCCATTCCGATGAGGAACGCATGCACATGCTAAAATTGGTAAAATATGTGAACGAGCGTGGTGGCCATGCCATTGTATCCGACCTTAAAGCCCCGGAAACCGAATTTGGAACCCTGACCAAAATGCTCCAAAAACTATATGATCACGAAGTCTTCGTATCCCAAAGTATCAATGAGCTGGTCCATGTAACCCTACAGGAAAAAGATTATGCTACCCATAATTTCTTACAATGGTATGTTGCGGAGCAGCTGGAGGAAGAAGCCTTGGCAAGAACGGTACTGGATAAAATCAACCTTATTGGTGATGACAAGGGCGGATTGTACCTCTTTGATCGCGACATTCAGCAATTGACCGTAGAGAGTGCCGCTTCTGAAACCATGCCCGAATAATTTTAACACTTAATCTTATTTAGATTAATTTAAAATAATATATTTTTGTCCCACACGTTTTTGGTATGGGCAAAAATAAAAAGGAGGTCGTAAAGAAAAAGAAGGCGAAGCTTAAAGAGCTTATCCCTTCCAATTGCAAGACCAAATGCTGTAAGAAATACAAGAAAAGTGAAAATAAGCGGTGCAAACGCTGCCCGTGCTACGATTTGTTACAGAAAGTAGCTTAAAAGATAGGCCTCAATCGTTGGATTGGGTTTTTTTATGTCCGAAGCAAAAGCAAACTCCCCTTTTACAATGGATTGTACGCTGTAGTAAGCCGCTTTTCTAAAGTAGTGTTCGCTGTGCTGGCATGATGCTTGGCAATTTTTTTGATGCAACCTATACGCCTTCCCTTTATTTTTTAAGTAAATGCGATATCCTCTGGGGTTCTTCTCCAATAGGAGTTGCTCAAAGTTTGCCTGGTCTTTCCAGAAGTCCTTTTGATCTTCAAGTTTTACCAAACTCAGGCGTTGTTCGTACAAAGCGTCCCGTTCCGCCAGGTGCTCATAAAAAGAAACCAAATGTTCCCCATGCGGAAGCTGCGCCATCCCTAATACTGGCAAAAGCAACAACAAGATAATAGGTAAGGAAATTTGTTTCATCATACTAATTACGTAATATCTGACGAGTTGGGTTGTTAAATGTTACCCATTTTACATTAATTTATTGTTAATACTACTATTAAGAAAAGAAAAGGGGCGTACTGCCCCTTTTTATCATTCTATGATGTAAATTCCTACTTACCTAATAGCAGTAATTCGTTGCAACGTACTTCGGTAATGTAACGCTTCTCACCTTCTTTGGTTTCGTAAGATCGGTGGGTCAATTTCCCTTCTACCGCTACTTGTTTTCCTTTCATCAAATAGGTTTCTACCAGTTCCGCCAATTTGCCCCAGGCGACCACATTATGCCATTGCGTATCCTCTACCTTCTCCCCTTGGGCGTTCTTATAACTCTCACTGGTGGCAATGGAGAATTTGGCCAATTTGTTCCCATTGTCCAAGCTTACGATTTCTGGATCTTGCCCAAGGTTTCCAATCAACTGTACTTTGTTTTTTAATGCGTTCATCTTTCTAATTTTTAGGATTAAACAGTTAATACTATCGAGTTCTTATGTTTCGACAGGGCAAACATAGCAGCCGCTTCCCGGCCTATTCGGTTATAAAATAGTTACTTTCGTTTGTAATTGTTTGTAGTCGTTTGAAAATGAATATAATTTCCCTAAAAGGAGAATTATGAAGATAGATTTTTTCAGAAAGCCAGTAAAAATCAAGAGCTTCAAGAATTCTTCATCAACCTATCGTTTAAATCTTAGATTCTTATTCATCTTCAGGAGAGTTTCTGACTGTCTTTGTAGAAT